>CAZTCE010000134.1:0-3909 GCA_964612205.1 uncultured Eubacteriales bacterium
TAGCAATATCAATCTTGCTATAATATGTATTCCATGAAGTATCTATAACAATATCGTATAATTCGTTTGCTGCATTACGTATATATTTTTCGTAACTTTGATTCCTAGCTATATAATTTATAAGTTCAATGTAGTTTTCATAAGCCTGTGCATTTGACATGTTTTTTCCATATGTATTTTTCAAGCTAAGAACTTCAGCACCCAAATCCACAACATCAAAAGCAACCGAAACAATACTGCCATAGTTTTTTGACCAAGCTTGATATTTATTTGAAAAATTCGATAATGCCTTTGGTAATGGAAGAACCCATTTTTCGTTTAATGTCTTACATAATGATACTGCATTTTTTACCATACCGCTTAAATCTTTTGCTACTGAACTCCATTCTTTTGTTGCACTTAAAATGGCATTTTCAGAAGAAGAAACAAATTTTAAAGACGATGATAATACTTTAATAGATTCAGACGAATCTTTAGTTTTAAGAGATTTGTCTTTTGCTAAAATACATTCATCTTTTAGCGCCTTAACTTCTGAAACATCATAACCTTCAGTTGTTCCTGCATCGATAATATTTTGTAATGTTTTTATAACATTAACAACCGTTTCAAATGCTTCGATAAATTTCTCATTGTTTAAATTTTTTGCTATAGCTTCTGCGTTGTCGTTAATTGTATCTGACGATGCATATTCATAAAAATATGAAATAATCGTTTCCTTCGAGTCTTTTGTCTTTGACCAATCTAATTTTTTTGCAAGAAAGCCCGCAATGGAATTGAGAAGCGACTCATCATTGACAGTTGACCAATATGTATATCTCTTATTATCGACTAAAATATTTAATGGAGAATATTCTTTAGTGGTTTTTAAAGGATCTGTCTTCATATTTTTAACTTCTTCGTAGTCATCATAACCGTCAAAATCTGAATCTGGTATCAATGGATTAGAAATCATTTCTATGTAAACTTTATTTTCTTTAGTCACTATAGTAATTTCTTCGCCATTTTTCAAGCCATCTCCGTCATAGTCATCAGACAATTCACCGTCAAGGTTGTAATTTAAATCCGTTCCGAGTAAAATCTGTGAACCAGTCGACAAAACGAGGTCTCCGGAACAAATAAGTTTAGTGTAATAGTCTGAAATACCATCGTTGTTACTATCCGTTGAGTAGTCAACAGTTTCTTTTTTAATACCATCATAAATGTCATATAGATCATTAGCTACTGAAGCATGATAGTATTTACCACCCGTATTTGTTGCAATTTCTGTAAGTAAATCTACATCAGCAGTACCTAATCCTATCGAATATATTACTATACCTTTGTTTTTTGCATCTGCTGTCAAATCACTATATGAATATGACACCTCAGTATCTTCTCCATCAGTCAAAAAAACAATGTACTTATTTGAAGCAGTAGAATGTTCAAACAAATCAATTGCAGTTTTGATTGCACTCGAACCATTTGTGCCAGCATATGTACCATAACCGTCATCATTAACAATAGAGTTAACTGCTTCGGTTAATGAATCTTTATCATTAGTTAATTGAGAAAGAACTGTTGGTCTTTTTATAAATGAAACAATAGCGGCTTTATCTATATCTTCTCGAAGTTTTTTTATAAATTCATTAGTAACTGTTTTTCTTAAATAAGAAGAATCATTCCAACTCATACTATATGAATAGTCAATAACAAAAACCATATCCAATGAATTGTTGCTATTATCATCGCCTGATAATGAAGGCGGTACAATTTCATTGCTCCAAACAGATTCAAACTCAACTTTATTCAAAAGAATATATGTTGAAAAATGTGTAACAGTGGCAGTTACTTTACCTTCTGAAACCTGCTGATTTTCAAGTTCCTCGAGGGTTTCATTATTTTCGTTAAAATAATATATTCTCGGTTGGAAACTACTACTGATTTTTCCTAAAGATTCATCATATGTAAAAGTAATCTCAGCAGATATCATCGTTCCTCCTATCGAAAAATTATATGCATAACCAAGGTATCCTGGAATAGTTTTTGAAAGTCTCACATCACTGCCTGGATGAACATAGTCGATTTCAAGTGTGCCCACTGATTCAGCATCACCTATTACTTTTGCCGATGCAACGACTGGAATACTCTCTGTTGGTTCGCCTAAATTCTCTTCAGACACAAATGATGTTTCGGGAGTTAAAGGATCAGTTCCATTATTAATTTCATCTCCATCCCAAATGCCGTCTTCATCGGTATCTTCCTCTAATGGGTCAGTTTTGTAAACAAAAATTTCTTCATAATCTGAGAGAAAATCATTATCTGTATCTTTTAAAGCCGGATTCGTGCCATAAATATTGATTTCATCTATATTTTTAATTGAGTCCCCGTCAGTATCCTCTTGAGCATCAGAAATTCCATTTCCATTACTATCTTCTTTCGCTGGATCTAAATTAAGCCAGTTAAGTTCCCAATAGTCACTCAATCCGTCACCATCTGTATCTACAGAATATGGATCTGAACCATATTCAATTTCAATAAAATCTGCCAATCCATCCCCATCACTGTCTGTATAGTCGATTTCACTAGGATCATCATTTTCATTAGATGCACCATCTTCCGATATTTTACCATCAGTAATAGAAAAAACAAACAAATATTTTGTGCCACCTATCCAAACATAATCTTTAATTGCATCAGAGTTAAAGCCTAAAATATTTCTGATCATCCAAGCAGCAACCTTAAAGAAGTTAAAGATAAGCTTAAATCCGAATGAAGGACTTACACGACTAACATTAAAATCTACCGTTTTTATTTCACCGGCTTTCAACGAATTAATTATTATAGATGAACCTTCAGCCGAATTAAGTTTAAAACTGTTATACGACATGTTTACCTTAACATTGCTATAACTTTTCTCAGAATTGTTTTTTATAGTTACATGTATAGGAACAGTTTCGTTCTTTTTGTACAAATTTTTGTCCGTTGAAATAGTAATAGAAAGCGAACTACGAATTTCATCTTTTTTAAAAGCTAAAGAAGTAGTTGTACACGACATAACAATAACTATTGACAAAATAACACTTATTAATTTCTTAATTGATTTTTTCATAAATTTACCCCCTTGAAATAATAAAATTTTAAATTACCAAAATAAAAAAATTGCGACTAACTATCATTAAGATTTGCGGTTATATACACAATCTACACCTCCGATTTGAATTTTATTGAGTAAATCCAACTAAAAACAAAGCATTGTTGAACATTGATTCAATTATATAAATTTAAGCCATTGCTTTTAACGAGCTTAGTTACTAATTCAGTAACACACCATCAAGTAAGAAACATTGAGCATAAAACTTTTTTGCATAATTTCATTGTAATCATCCCTTCAACATTTTTGACTGCTAAAATACTATACTTCTTTTGTGGTTTGTATTCCACAAATAAAATTCGTGTCGTTGATTTGCAAAAATATTATATCTGTATTTCAGATAAAAGTCAATATCTGAAATACAGATATTTTATAATAGAGAGAGAATTTTTTTGAATTCATAGGAGATGATATTATTGTATTTTAAGAATATTCGTGCCCTGAGAGAGGACAACGATATCAAGCAGCGTGAAATTGCGGCGGTCTTAGGTGTATCACAAAATACTTACTCGCAATATGAGACCGGCGTGATTGCTTTCACTGATCAGGTACTCCTAAAGCTTGCTGATTATTACGGCGTTAGCGTTGATTATTTAATGGATAGGACAAATGTTAAAATTCCATATAAAAACAATTAATCCGAACACTTTTGTGAGTGTCCGGAATTTTTTATATATTAAATTTACGCAAAAAAAATAAAGCCAACTCATTTGAGTGGCTTTTCATGTACCTTCAAAACTGAACAAAGTTTAAGTAAAAGATGTAGTACTTTTATGAAC
>CAZTCE010000135.1:0-3905 GCA_964612205.1 uncultured Eubacteriales bacterium
CAATAACAGGACCAAATGGTTCTGGAAAATCGACACTTGCTAAAATCATTATGGGAATTGAAAAACCGACTTCTGGGAAAATATATTTTAATGGTGAGGATATCACAGATTTAACTATTGACCAAAGAGCTAATAAGGGTATAAGTTTTGCTTTTCAACAACCTGTTAAATTTAAAGGTATAACGGTTTATGATTTATTAAAACTTTCTGCAAAGAAAAATGTTACTAGAGCTGAAGCTTGCGAATACTTATCTGCTGTTGGACTTTGTGCAAAAGAGTATATTGATAGGGAAGTAAACGGTTCGCTTTCGGGTGGTGAGCTTAAGAGAATTGAAATAGCAACGGTTGCTCTTCGCAAGACTAAGCTTACAATTTTTGATGAACCTGAAGCTGGTATTGATTTATGGAGTTTCAACAATCTTATTGAAGTTTTTGAAGAGATGAGAAGGCTTATAAATGGAAGTATTTTAATTATTTCGCATCAAGAGAGAATATTAAATATTGCTGATGTAATTGTTTTGATGAATGGCGGAAAAATTGAGCAGATTGGAGATAAAAATATTTCGCTTGGAAATGTTATTAAACAGGGTGAATGTTGCAAACTAGCAAAGGAGGCGAAAGTAAATGAGTAATATTGATGAAATTGATAAAAGTTTATTAAAAGAAATTTCTGATATTGAAGACACTCCGAAAGGAGCTTATAACATTAGAAAAAATGGTAAAGGTATTGAAAGACAAGTAACAGAAAATATTAATATTGTTACTAAAACTGATAAATCTGGAATTGACATATTTGTTAAGGAAAATACTAAAAATGAGTTTGTTCATATTCCGGTTATTATAACAGAAAGCGGACTTAATGACGTTGTTTACAACGATTTTTATATTGGAAAAGATGCAAAAGTTTACATTATTGCAGGCTGTGGAATTCATAATGATCATCATAGTGATTCTCAACATGATGGTATTCATAGGTTTTTCTTAGAAGAAGGAGCTCATGTAACTTATGTTGAAAAGCATTATGGTGAAGGAAATGGCGATGGCAAAAGAATTTTGAATCCAGTGACTGAAGTTTATTTGAAAAATGGTAGTTCTATGGAAATGAACAGTGTTCAAATAAAAGGTGTGGATTCTACGGTTAGAGTTACTAAAGGTATACTTGACTCGGATACAAATTTTGTAGTTTCGGAAAAAATTATGACGCATGGAAATCAATATGCTGAAACTTTGTTTGAGGTTGAGTTAAACGGAGAAAATTCAAGCACTCATGTGACATCGAGGTCTGTTGCAACTGATAATTCAAAACAAAAATTTTGTTCTAAAGTTATTGGAAATAATAAATGTTTTGGTCATGTTGAATGTGATGCGATTATTAAAGATAATGGCACAGTTCAAGCTATACCAGAAATATCTGCAAATAATGTTGAGGCAAATTTAATTCATGAGGCTGCAATTGGAAAAATCGCTGGCGAGCAACTTACAAAGCTTATGACTTTAGGATTAACTGAAAAGGAAGCAGAAGAAGAAATAATAAAAGGTTTTTTGAGGTAAATTTTAATGTGTTAAAAGTATTTTGAACTATGAAGTTTATGGAAATAATACGATTTTGTAAAATTATTATAAAGGAGTGCTGCTTTTGGAAAATGATAGTTTAGAAACTAGAGGCAAGGCAACGATGAAGGTTGGAATTATCGGAATCGTTGGGAATATAATCTTATTTATTATTAAAATTTTAATTGCCATTGCAAGTAAAAGTCAGGCATTGCTTGCGGATAGTGTTAATAGTGCAACTGATATTTTATCTTCCGTTATGACATTAATTGGAGGTAAAATTTCTAGCGAACCATCTGATGCAGAGCATAATTATGGGCACGGAAAGGCTGAGTATATTTTTTCGCTTTTGATTAGTGTTGTAATGGCATATCTTGCAATAAAAATAGCATATGATGGTGCAACATCTTTAATTGGCGGGGCAGAATTTATTTTTTCATATATTCTCGTTGTAGTTTGTGTTGTTACAATTATCACAAAATTATCAATGTACATATATGTTCACAAAATAGGTGTTAAAATGAATAATATTTTGATACTTGCCAATTCGCAAGACCACATAAATGATGTTTGGACAACGTCATCGGTTTTAGCTGGAATTATTTTTGGAATTTTCAACATTTATTGGGTGGATGGCGTAGTTGCTATTTTAATTGCCATTAAAATTTTGTATGAGGCGATTAAAATTTTCTTTGAAAGTTACAATGTTCTTATGGATGTTTCAATATCACCTGAAGAAATTGAAAAAATAAAAGAGATAATTAAAAATGAAAAAGAGATAGATCATTTTGATAAAATCACATCTAAGTCTGTTGGAAATAAATTTATTGTGGTAGTTAAAGTTTCGATTGATGGCGAAAAAACAGTAAATGAAAGTCATCGAATAGCTGGAAAATTAAAAGCTGATATAATGGAATTAAAAGATGTTTACGATGTTATTGTTCACGTAAACCCAGCGTAAAAAATAGAATGTGCGGGATTTAAACTCGCACATTCTTGCTTTATTATAACATATTTTTTTGCAAAAATCAAATTTTGAAAATGCAAGGAAACTGCATAAAATAGAGGCAAAAAGAAGTAATGGTAGATATTGTTGAAAAATGAAAAAATTTTACTATAAAAATGTCTTGTATAAAATTTCTATTATGGTATAATATAAATAACCCTACAGAGTACGTATAACTTGAGTCATATTTAGAACCAACACTAAATTGATTGGGAGTCCAAATCTCTGGATATGGTGTGCATGCTTACCCACTAAGTGCAGTAAGAAGCCCGTAAGTATTCAGGCAGACACCCACCTGTGAAAACAGGGTCTTAAATCAGCTCAAATGGAACGGCTACAAGTGGGGTTTATTTTTTTGTCATAAAATTTTAAATCTATTCGCCTGATTTTAATGTTGCTAATGCTAGGGCGTCAAAGCAGTATTTATTATTTGGATCCCATAATGTAAATGTTTCAACATCTAAATCAAAGCAAGCTTGAATTTGATCTTTAACGGCTTCTGTCCCATAAACTTGATAATTGCCTTTTCCAAGCCATGAAGCCGTAAAATCTTGAAGATAAGGACGTATCTCAGCATAATCTTTCGGATTATAATATATTTCTCCAGATGGTGTTGTAATTGAAATTCGTTTGAATGCATCTTTTATCGAATTATAAACAATTCCATAAGGATTTAAATCAGGTTTTGTGATTTTGTATTCTCCGTATCCATAGTGCGAAGGGTAGACCATAGGACAAATGACATCAACAATGCTTGCAATTGATTTGAAATCTTGTCCGATGTTTTCAAAATCGCCATCTCTTTTTGTGATTATTCCAAAAACATCAGCAGAAACTTTAACTTTATATTCTGCAAGTTCATCCATTGCTTTTCTCAAAAAATTATTAATTATTTCTGATTTGCTTATAGAGTCTGAGTTAAAACCAAAAGCAATTTGTTTCACACGACCTTCTGAAGATGGAAAACGGATATAATCAAATTGTATTTCATCAAATCCTAATTCGGCGGCTTCTTTTGCAAGGGCGATAGGGTAATCCCAAGAAGCTTCGTTATATGGATTTGGCCAATAGTTTCCGCTTCGATCTGTCCAGTAAGTATTATCGGATTTTTTATATGCTATGTCTTTTACGGCTTTTGCATAAGTTGGATCTTTAAAAGTTACAATTCTACCAATAACATAAATTCCGTTGTTGTGAAATTCTTGAAGAATAGATTTTATATCTTTAACCATATTTTTCGAAGCGTTTATATCTATTGCGGTTTGCACATTTGAATTATAGCTTAAATGTCCAGCCTCATCTTTGATGTCTAAAACAACAGCGTTAAAATTATTTTCGGTTATATTTT
>CAZTCE010000136.1:0-3885 GCA_964612205.1 uncultured Eubacteriales bacterium
ATAATATATAAGTAAAAAAGTAAATAAATTTAATTTGAAAACTATGCATGTAAATCTTCTAAAATATCTTCTGTACAAGTTATAAGCTTTGCGCCTTGTTTAATCAAATCGTTCGTACCAACACTTGTTGGAGAAGTTATATTTCCAGGTACAACATATAGTTCTCTTCCTTGATCTAATGCAAAATCAGTTGTTATTAAAGTTCCACTTTGTTTTTTAGCTTCAACCACCACGACGCCAAGGCTAAGTCCACTGATTATTCTATTTCTTTGTGGAAAATTTCCTGGTTCAGGCTTTGTGCCAACAATATACTCTGAAATCACCAAACCATGCTTTAAAATTTCCGAATATACTCCTGCATTTTCTTTCGGATATATAATATCAAGTCCAGAACCTAAAACAGCAATCGTTTCACCAGTTTTACCAAATGTTCCAATATGACTAACCGTATCAATTCCTCGAGCCATGCCACTTACAACAACAATATTATTTTCACTTAATTCACTTGAAATCCTACTCGCCACAACTTCCCCATACTTGCTAGGTTCACGACATCCAACGATTGCAATTGCCTCTTTTTCCAAAAGATCAATATTTCCTTTTGCAAATAAAGTTATTGGCGGGGCATAGATATTTTTTAACCTTTCAGGATATTTTTCATCAAAAATATTTATTAGTAAAATATTATGTTTTTTTATGTACGCCTCATATTTAGAAATCAAATTTAAATTTTTACTTTTAGCAATTTCAGATACAATTTCTTCATCGATGCCTTCGACTTCTAAAAGCTCGCTCTTCCTAGCTTTATATATCTTTTCTGGTTTTTTAAATTTTTCTAACAGTTTCATTTTTTTAATTGGTCCTGCTTTAGTTAAAGTTGCAAGCCATATCCAATAATTCATAAAATTCTCCTTTTTATATAATATTTAAGCATTTTTCACCTTAATTGCAACACCCGCTATACATAAAAGCTACAATTAAAAATTGCTTACAAACAAAAAGCCAAAAAGAGTGTATAAAATACATTCTTTTCGGCCTAGTTGACATTATTAATTTATCTATTTTGCGTGCGCATTACCATCAAACCAAATCCCCCTAGGTTTAATGGTATAAAATAATTGATTCCAATAACTCAAAACAACTAAAGTATATCATATTTATTTTAAAAGGCAATACAAATCTTTTTTTCATTCAATTTTATTCATTCAATTACACTTTTAACATCTTGTAATTCAAATCTATACTTTTGTTTCACGTCAGGATATTTTTCGTGATCTACTTCTGACATAAACATATCATAAGGTCTTATATAAAGTCCAACATCTCCATATAAAGCTCTATATACAACATACTTTTCGCCTGTTTCACTATGTATAGCAACATCTTCAACCAAATATAAATTTCCTTTAAAATGCTTATAAATTGCTTTTAATTTAATCTCATTCATAATTTTCATTCCTTCATTTTTATATAAATAACATTCCTTATCATGTGAATAAATATTGCTATAATTCAAAGTAAAAAATCTTTTCGCCATTTTCTAACGTTTCCAAATATTTTGCACCAAATTTTTCATAATAATTTTCTAATTTCGTTTTTAAATACAATTTTTTGAATCCCATCTTTTTTCCCTCTTCTAAAATGGCATCATTTAAAATCTTAGAATATCCCATTTTTCTATATTCTTCTTTTACATACATAGTTGCATACCACGGTGTAAGATTTTTTCTTTCTTCACAATCATTAGGAAAAATTGATATGAAACCAACTAAGTTATTTTTAAATAAAAGCACCAACTTGCAATAACTTTCTTCTTCTAACGCTTTTTTTATTTTATCAATTTTCAGATTTACTTTCAATTCAAACTCTTCTTGAGTTTTACATTTTTTGCCCCACTCTTTTTGAGTAAGAAATGCAATTTCAGGAATATATTCAGGTTTATCTTTGATATTGCAAACCCCGAAATTTTTAGTCAAAAATTCATTTATATTTTTTATATCGATTTGGTCCTTCGGCAAATTTCTTTTCCTCTTATCTCTAAGAATATAGCCAAGTTTTTGCACTGGATAGCCTTCCACTACATCATATTCAAATTTGTAATATGCGTTGCTTTTATCATTAACAACAACTTCGACGCCATCATTAACTTTATAAAAGCCATGCTCATTTTTACATTCTTCTGTAAGATTATATTTATCTTTCAATAGGTCAAACGCTTTTGGTGAAACACACAAATCTATATCTCCAGCACGTTCTCTTAAGCCATATAATAATAGAGAACCACTAGATAAAATGTAATACTCGCCCAACTCCAAATCTAATGAATTTAATTTCTCTATAAACTCTTTTTTGTCCATGACTAGTTCTTTCCTTTCGTTGTAAAATATAAATCTTCCTTCTTACCCAAAAAGTTCATCCCATTTTGCAATAGATTTTTCGTTAGAATAGCAATATTCTTTGGTTACCTCTTTAAATTTATCCTTATTTTTTATGATATCATCTATTCTATCAGAATAAGTTTCTAAATCATATCTATCTAAAATTATACCATTTTCCATATCCGAGATTTGCTCATACGCACTATCGAAATTAGTCAAAACGCATGGCACTCCTAATATTTTTGCTTCAACAACCGTAAGTGGCATGTTTTCTTCATCGCTAAGTAACACTAAATAATCGCATTTAGCAATATATTTATATGGATTACTTTGATAGCCATGCATTATCACTTTTTCAGGATAACAATTTATTATAGAATTAATTTCTTTTTCATCTTCTTCATTTAACGCACAGCCTATAATGTGCCACTTAAAATCTATATTACGAGCAAGCAAACACTCAACTAATTGCTTCATTCTTCCAAAACCTTTTTCTCTGTATAACCTGCAAACCGTTACGAAATTGATGCAATCCGATAATTCAAGTTCTATATTTTCCTCACTCTTTTGCAAAATTTCAGTTATTGGCATAACATTATATATAGAAACAATATTGTCCTCATGATTGCTGTATATATCTAGTTTCAACAATTTTTTCTTAATCGTTTCACAAACAACTATAACGTTGTCAACAAAATTATTTTCATTAACCATCTTCAAAAATTTCAATTGATTTTCGCTAAAATAATGAAACCAGAAAAATGATTTTTTATATTCTATATTTTCAAAAATCTTTTCTATTCCAAACCTTGGTGATGTACAATACACTAAAACGTCTGCTTGCATTTTTGACATTCCAACTATTTTTGCAAACTTACTCATTTTCTCCGAAACAATAATGTTAGAATTTTCCATATCATCATTAATAATATAAATATCATACAACGATTTGTCTAAGAAAGATATTAAATTTAGCAAAGCAATTTCCGTTCCACCATTATAAATGCCTTTAATATAAAACACTATTTTCTTCATATCAAGCCTCCTAATTAAACAATATTTTTCATTATTTCTTCATAAAATTTTTCAGTCGGCTTAGACATGCCTTGTCTTACTTCTTTTGTCATAAACTTTCTCATTTCAGATATGATGTTACAAATATCTATAACATCTTTATATTCGCCTGCCACAATTTTGTCAATTAAAGTTCCAAGTGATTTTTGGCACGCAGGCACATTCAAGGTTTTACTCAATTTATAAAACCATCTGCTATTAGCCAAAATTTCTAATCTATCTTCATCATGCAATTTGTCAGAATCAATAAATCTATATAACAAATAAGTCATGTTTCTAGCATAAATAAAGCGATAAAATTCTATTTGATTATACTCTACAAACTTTTCATACAATGCTTTATATGCCACATTCATTCCATCAAAAAAAGAAGCAGAACAATTCCAAGAAACAGATATAGAATTAGCATTTCTCTGCCTATAATAATAAATTA
>CAZTCE010000137.1:0-3816 GCA_964612205.1 uncultured Eubacteriales bacterium
TAGGATATCTTATCTATTTTGTTGCTTTTGTTGCAACTGATATGGATGTCGGAGAAGATGATAATCTTAATGTGCCAATTGACGATGTGAGTGGCGAGATGTTAAATAGTGGGGATAGTGGCGAAAATCTTGAAGAACCAAGTGGAGAAGTTTCGGGTGAAATTATTGAAATCAATCCAAAAGATGAGATAAATGAAAAAGTTATCGAAATCGAAAGCGGAGAAATTATTGCAACTCTTGATAGCGATTTAGAACCTAATGTTGTAGGAATAGATGCAAAAGAGTATATGGATTATTTTGATGTTTCAACATTAAAAGTTTCAGTAAATCTAAAAAACGGAAAAATTGAAATTATACCTTACAACGATTTTTTGAATAATCAAGTATTTTATTACGATGAAAATGGAAAATTAATTTTATACGAAAAAGTTTCAACAACAGTGGGTGGTTCAAGTAAATATTATTTTAAAAATGATGTTAATATTAGCATCGAACATAATTATGATGAACCTTCATTGAAAATAACAAATGAAGATAGCTCTGATATTTTGTTTAGAGCTAGATATATGTACACAAAATTTTTGCAAAAATAAAATGGTTGTTATACCTATGAAAATCTGTTATAATACCAACGTAATAAAAAATTTAGGAGGTAGAAAAATGATTAAATTAATAATATTAGGAGCACCTGGAAGTGGAAAAGGTTCACAATGCAAATGGATTAAAGAAGACTACAATGTTCCTCACATTTCAACAGGAGATATTTTAAGAAAAAACATAGCTGAAGAAACTGAATTAGGTTTGAAAGCAAAAGGTTTTATTGATAGAGGAGAATTAGTACCAGACGAGCTAGTTATTGATTTGTTAAAAAATAGACTTGAAGAAGCTGATTGTAAAGAAAACGGATTTCTATTAGATGGTTTTCCAAGAACAATTGCACAAGCTAAAGCTTTAGATGAATATTTATCTTCAAAGAATGAAAGCATAGATAAAGTAATTAATCTTCACGTGCCAGACGAAGAAATTATGGTTAGAGCAATTAACAGAAGAACATGCGAAAATCCAGAATGTAAAGAAATTTATCACATGATTTATAACCCACCAAAGGTAGAAGGCATTTGCGACAAATGTGGTGCAAAATTATTTATTAGAAAAGATGATAACGAAGAAACAGTATCAAACAGGCTTCATGTTTATCACGAGCAAACAGAGCCACTTATAAAATATTATGAGGAAAAAGGAATTTTATCAACTGTTGTTGGTCAAGAAAAATTTGAAGATACTGTTGCTTTAGTTAAAGAGATTTTAAAGTAGTTTAGGAAAGAGATGAAATTTAATGATTAGTATAAAATCAAAGCAAGAGATTGAGAAAATGCGTGAAGCTTGTAGGATTGTTGCTTTGGCACATAAAGAAGTTGAAAAGTCACTTAGAATTGGAATGACTACTCAAGAAATTGATGACATTGTTGAAAGAGTCTTCAAAGAAAATGGCGCTAACCCTTCTTGCAAAGGCTATCCACACGGTTCAAGAAATCCGTTTCCGGCTGCTAGTTGCATTTCTGTGAATGACGAGGTAATACATGGTAGACCTAGTAACAGAAAATTGCAAGATGGAGATCTTGTTTGTGTTGATTTAGTATGTGACAAAGACGGCTATTTTGGTGATGCCACAAGATGTTATGTCATTGGAAATGGAAGCAATGTTGCTAAAAAATTAGTTCAAGTTGCAAAAGATAGTTTTTATGAAGGAATAAAGCAAGCAAAACCAGGCAACAGAATTTCTGACATTTCTCACGCAATACAAGTTTACGTTGAAAAAAATGGTTTTTCAGTTGTTAGAGAATTTCAAGGTCATGGAATAGGTAGAGAAATGCACGAAGATCCAGGAGTTCCTAATTACGGAAAACCAGGCAAAGGTCCTCGCTTGGAGCCAGGTATGACTTTAGCTGTTGAACCTATGATAAATGAAGGCATAGATGATGTTGAAATTTTAGAAGATGATTGGACTGTTGTAACTTTAGATGGCAAATGGTCAGCACACTATGAAAACACAATTTTGATAACGAAAGATGGAGCAGAAATATTGACAAAATAAACTGCATTCATTATTTGGTTAAAATATATTGTTCAGGCCTATATATTTTTTATATAAGCCTGATTTTTTTATTGTTTTTAACCACATAGTTTGATATATTATTTATGAACTTTTGAGAAGGGAAGTGATTATTTGAAATCAGATATTGAAATCTCACAAGAAACAAAATTAAAAAATATTTTAGAAATTGCAAAAGCGTTAAATATTGATGAAGAATATATTGAGCAATACGGAAAGTATAAGGCTAAGATTAATCTTAAGTTATTAAATGAATCAGAAAGAAAAGATGGCAAATTAATTTTAGTCACTGCCATAAATCCGACACCAGCAGGTGAAGGAAAAACAACTACGTCAATAGGTTTAGCAGATGCTTTAAAAAAGCTTGGAAAAAATGTTTTGCTAGCCCTTAGAGAGCCATCACTTGGACCGGTGTTTGGAGTAAAAGGTGGAGCAACTGGTGGCGGACACGCACAAATAGCACCAATGGAGGACATCAATTTACATTTTACCGGTGACTTTCACGCAATTAGTTCGGCTAATAATCTTTTGGCCGCAATGATAGATAATCATATTTACCAAGGAAATGAATTAAACATTAACCCAGAGAAGATAACTTGGCACAGATGCGTTGATATGAATGATAGGCAATTAAGAGTTTTGCAAGATGGCTTGGGCGGAAAAACAAATGGAGTACCAAGAATGGATAGTTATGATATCACAGTTGCGTCTGAAATAATGGCGATATTTTGTTTAGCCACTTCAATAGCAGATTTGAAACATAGACTTTCAAAAATAATTGTTGGATATAATTTTGACGATGAGCCAATTACAGCTGGAGATTTAAAAGCAGAAGGAGCAATGACAGCACTACTTCGCGATGCATTTAATCCTAATTTAGTTCAAACATTAGAAGGAACACCAGCAATAGTTCACGGCGGTCCATTTGCTAATATTGCACATGGATGTAATTCATTAATTGCAACTAAAATGGCGTTAAAATTAAGCGATTACGTTGTCACAGAGGCTGGATTTGGGGCTGATTTAGGAGCAGAAAAGTTTTTTGACATAAAGTGTAGGGTAGGCAATTTAAAACCGTCTGCGACGGTTTTAGTGGCAACAATCAGAGCCTTAAAAATGCATGGTGGGCTTAACAAAGAAAATTTAAACGAAGAGAACGTTGAAGCGTTGAAGAAAGGCTTGCCAAATTTATTAAGACATATCTCAAACATAAAAGAAGTATATAAATTGCCAGTTGTAGTTGCCTTAAACAGATTTTCTACAGATACAGATAAAGAAATTGAATTAGTGATAAATGAATGTCAAAAATGCGGAGCCAAAGTAGTTGAATCAACTGTGTGGGAAAATGGTGGCAATGGTGGAATTGAACTAGCCGAAGAAGTTTTGCGATTGTGCGAAACAAAAAATGATTTTCAATATTCATACGAATTAGAAAATACGATTGAAAATAAAATTAAATTGATTGTGCAAAAGATTTATCATGGAAGAGATATAATTATAACTGATGAAGCAAAAAAGCAAATTGAAAAAATCGAAGAGATGGGTTACGGCAATCTACCAATATGCATTGCCAAAACGCAATATAGTTTTTCTGATGATTCTAAAAAGCTATCTGCACCAGATGATTTTGAAGTAACGGTTAAGGATGTTAGAATTTCTGCGGGTGCTGGATTTATTGTAGTTCTAACTGGAAACATTATGAC
>CAZTCE010000138.1:0-3802 GCA_964612205.1 uncultured Eubacteriales bacterium
AATTCTTGTGAAGCTTGTCCTGGTTTTATAGGAACTTTCACAGATGTTGTTGTTTCTGGTGTTTCACCATTTAGTTGCCAATGCTTAAACAAATATGTATTTAACTTTTTTTCTTCTTCTTCTGGATTTAATATTTTCTTTACAACATCTTTAAGCTCTGTACCATCTATCGTTTGATGTTTTACTGTAATTGTTTGTGATGTGTAATAAAATTCAATTTTGTAATCTTTCATATCTGGAATAAATTTCAATGTGTAACCATTATTTTTTGATTCGCTATATTTTTCAAAACCATATACTGTAATTCCAGATGATGGTTTATATTTTAAATTCAAACAATCACCAATGCCAATAGAAGAAACTTCTTTTTCTTTTCCCGGTGTAATTGGTATATTGTTATATGTTTCTTTTATTTCTTCTCTGCCATCAAAAGGATCAACATATATATGATTTACTGTTAGTTTGTATTTAGTTTTAAAATATATAACAATTAAAACGCTATTTACTGTACTTTCGCCACGCTTAGCTTCTTTATCAATTTCTATATTAATTTCATTTTGATTTTTAATTTTTTGTTCTTCCAATGCTCCAGTATAAAACAAATTATTTTCTTGAATAAAATAAGGTTTTCCGTCTGCCAATTCAAAACCATCCCATCTATTTGCGTAATCATTTATTCTATAATTCACATCCAAAGGCAATATTTTATTTTCTTGTTCTTCCAAAACTTTGGTACTTATTAAACTTCCATCATTTTCAAAAACGCCAATAACTTTGATTGGCACTTTTTTTTCATATACAAAAACAATTGTGTAATCATTTTCGTCATAGTTGATAGTTATTGCTTCTGGTTTTTCTTCTTGTACCTCGCCATTTTTTCTAACCTCTATATATTCATAACTTCTTGATAGTTGATATACTTGTGTCGACAAAAATTCAATTGAATCACCACTTTTTAATTTTATTTCTGACATCATTTCTTTACCAGAAGAATCTTCAATTACCATTTCACTTCCATCTGATAATCTTTGAACATATTTTACCATAACTTTTGATTCTTTTTCTACTTGAGGGTGATCTCTTAGTGAATTATATATCCAGTCCCAACCTTCGGAAATGATTGGTTTAGTGTAACTTAACGAGTTGTTAACTTTATGAATGTTTTTATATGCGTCACACCAATCACCATTTGCATTTGCAACATTACAAGCATATCCATTGTTATCCTTTTTATTTTCTTTATCATCTCTAACTATGCAATCAATCTTTCCTTCATCATATTGTATACCCAAAACTGGATACACTGTTTTACCATTATATGTTGCTTCTATAGAACAAAAACCCGGAATATATTGTCGCGTTATTTTATTGGTATAAGGAAAGTTATTATACGAAAAAACCTTATTCATTTTTAAGTAATATGAATTATCTTTATTTTTGTCTTTTTTAATTGAAAAACTTGCTCCAGCCGCTGCTGCGTAATTACAAGAACAATTCAATTCACCATTTGCTTTGAATACATATTCCTCATCATCTTCATACAATTGCATTGCTATCACATCGAAAAATTGTCTTGTGTCATCACAATAAAACTCTCTAAATATAGCCCTCAATTCATTGTAAGTTAAATATAAACTTTTCCCCTCTCTATAGGTAACATTTATATTGAAAGCGTTTTTTTGTGGCTCGCTAAAAGTTGAATGCAAAGTACCTGTATACGCATACTTTTTTACAGTATACATCATCAATATTTCAGCACGTATCTCTATCTTGGTTGAACCATTTCCATTAATAGTATCAAATACTTTATCCATTAACTCTATTGTATGAGTATCGCCTAGCAACTCCGCATACGCTCTAATAGTACTAGCTAATACTTCTATGTCCCAATCATTCAATCCAAAATTATCAAACTTTAAACCTTCACTTGTAAAATATAACTCGTTTTCTGTATTGTATTCCGTCTTAGCCCATACTGTAACATGTCTTTTTTCACCATTGTTTTCTCCGAAATAATATGGTGCTGAACTTGGCGCGGTATTAAAATATGTATCGCCATCAAAGTTATATTCCATCATATTGTCTGATCCATTTCCAAGGTATACTTTTTCTATTTCTTTGCCCTTTATCTTTTCAGAAACATGATTTATGTAATATTGAGATTCTACTTCTTCACCACCAACTCTAAATACATAACGCGTTCCAAAACAATCGGTTGATATAGCCCAATCTCCAGCATCAGCCTTTCCAATCACATTACCTCCGCCAATATTACCTGTTGAAAAAGTTCCTCCCGCAAACGATAAATTAGTTATAACAAACATCAAAAGAACTACTAATGATAAAACAAAACAAATCTTTTTTTTCATTTAAATTCCTCCTTCACCTTTTATAATTTTTATTTACCATCTCTTAATGCTACAATTTCATCTTTCATTTTATTTGTAAGAGTAATATAATCTCTGGCACCTACTTCTTCTTTCGAAAAATATTCGGTCATATCCATTGGCTTGCCTACACGTATTTTTATTTTTGTAAAAGGTTTAAATGAGCCTTGAATACCAATCGGAATTATTGGTGCTTTTGCCTCAAGTGCAATCATAGCTGCACCTTTCTTCATCTTTTCTCCTTTTGCCATTCCATTTCTTTTTCCTTCTGGAAAGATAAGTAATAAATCGCCATCTTTTAAATGATTTTCTGCTGATTCGATTGCTTTCATATCTCCCTTTCCACGATCTACTGCGAAGCATCCTAGTTTACTAAAGAACCAATTGCCAATTTTATTTGTCATTAATTCTTTTTTTACCATTATGTATATCATTCTTTTTATATGTATAACTATTGAAACAGAATCTAGCATGTGTATGTGGTTTGCACATAAAACCGCTGAACCTTCTTTAGGTAAATTTTCATATCCCTCTACATCGTATCTATATATAAGATGGCATAACACATTTGCCGTGCCTTTTATAATTGTTCTAAACATTTTGCACTCTCCTTATTAATTTTTGGAACTCTTCAAAAGTTTCTTCTATATTCAAATTAGTATTGTCAATTACAATTGCATCTTCAGCAATTTTTAACGCACCCATTTCTTTTTGCATATCGTTTTCATCACGAATTTTCATACTCATAAGAACTTCTTCAAAAGTTGTGTCAACTCCAGCATCTTGCAATTCTTTAAATCTTCTCTCGGCACGAGTTTCTAAATTGGCTGTAAGATATACTTTTAAATCTGCATCTGGAAATACAACCGTTGTTATATCTCTTCCTTCCATAACTATATTCTCTGCTGTATTTTTCATTGCACGTTGCAAATCTACCATCTTTATTCGAATCATTTTTATTGCTGAAACTGGCGAAACTATATCGTTTACTTCTGGTGTTCTGATTAATTTTGAAACATCTTCGTCATCCATAAAAACTTTCAATTCATCATTTGATTTTTTAAATTCTATTTTTGTGTTATTAATTATATCGCTTATTTCACTTAAATTGTCTAATTCTATATTATTTCTAAGCACTTTCAGTGCGATGCATCTATACATAGCACCAGTATCAATTCTTGTGAAACCAAGTTCTTGGTTGATTTTCTTAGCTATTGCACCTTTACCCGAACCTGCTGGTCCATCAATCGCTATAATCATTTAACTCACCTCTTATTACCTATTCTATAATAATATTTGAAAAGACTCAACATATTTTTTTATATTCAGCATAACTTTAATTAGAAAGGGGATGTTAATTTTGAAAGTTTTCAATATAAAATTCGATGTACATAAAATTAGCTATATATTTATTA
>CAZTCE010000139.1:0-3785 GCA_964612205.1 uncultured Eubacteriales bacterium
AATTAGAAGGTGAAATTTAAATGAAAAATTTTAAAATTGTTTTTATGCAAATAATGTTACTAATGATTATGTTTTCTGGAACAGTTTTTGCAGTTGAAATAACTACTTTTCCAGTACCAGAATTTCGAGATTTCTCTGATAGGTATGTTGAATATAATGGTGAAATTCAAACCGCGGATTTAATAAATTTTTCAGATGAATATATGAAGATTCAAAATAATAAGCAAAAAGAAGTTGGAAAGTACGAGATTATAATTTCTTTAAAAGATACAGAAAACTGTGTATGGGAAATTTATAATAAAGATACTGATACTTATACATATACGAGTGGAGACCAAACACTAGACTGGGAAATAGAAATTCGTAAATTGTATATGGACGATGCTGATTCACTTAAGTACAACGGCAAAATGCAGAAATTAGAACTAGGGTCATTTGATGAAACAGATTATAAATTTGTAGATTTTAGTGGCGATTATGAGGCAAGAGAGATTGGCACATATAAAGCGATTCTTTCTTTAAACGATAAAGAAAATTGCATATGGAACGATGGAACTACAGCAGATAAAGAAGTTATTTGGAGTATAAATCAAGCTACAGTTAATGTGCCAAAACCATATTCTGTAACGTATGATGGTACAATGCATGAGGTAAGTTTTTCTAAATATGATTGTAATGATGAATTAATAAGCATATCTAGCGATAAAGCAGTAGATGCAGGTACATATGAAGCAACATTATCACTAAAAGATAAAAAGAATTATACATGGAAAATATATAACAAAGAAACAAAAGAATATACATATACCACAGAAGACCAAAAAATTGAATGGAAAATAGGACCTAAAACAATATATTTATCAAACCGAGATTTTGATAGAACATATACAGGCAAAGAACAAACAGCAGATTGCGATGATGAATTAATAAGCATATCTAGCGATAAAGGAATAGATGTTGGTACGTATGAAGCAACATTATCATTAAAAGATAAAAAGAATTATGAATGGAGCATTTATAACAAAAAAACAAAAGAATATACATATACCACAGAAGACCAAAAAATCGAATGGAAAATAGAAAAAAGAAACTTATTAAGTCCATATATAAATTCTCAAAGAAAGCTAAAATCTACTTATACAGGTGAAAAACAAAGTATACCTCTTAACCAGTTAGTAAGGAGTGAAGATGTAGATTTTATTACTTCTTCTATAGAGTCTGCTGAAGAAGCTGGTGTATATAATGTAATACTTTCGCTAAAAGATATTGAAAATTGCCAATGGGGATGCGAAATATCAGAATATTCTGGTGATATTGAAATAGAATGGGAAATAGCCAAACAGCAACTTAGAATTCCAATTTTACTTAGTAATTCACAATATAATAATGGTAGTATGCAAAAAATAAAATTAAGATATTTAGATGAATCTTTAATGCAAGTTAAAGGTGGAACTGAATCGGAAATTGGAGAATACGAAGCAACAATATCATTAAAAGATAAAAAGAATTATGAATGGGAAATATATAACGAAGAAACGTATGAATATACATATACCACCGAAGACCAAAAAATCGAATGGAAAATAACAGAAGGTATTTTAGATATTCCATATCAAGCAGCTGTAGCATGTTATACAGGAAAGTTTCAAGAAGCTATACTAGAATGCTTTGATGAAGAAATAATGAATATAACAGGAAACACAAAAAAAGATGTTGGAAATTATTATGCTGTTGTTTCATTAAAATATCCAGAAAAGTATAAGTGGGTAGATGGTACAACAGAAGATGTTAAGGTAAAATGGCGTATAAAAAAGGGCGATTGTGAGATTGAAGTTGTAAATAGAAACTTAGCTCTTTACACAGAAGACGAATTAGAGATATTAGTTGAGCCTAGTCTAACAAATGGTTGGGTTATTGTAAGGTATGAAGAAAAAAATAATGGTGGTTCATACACAGAAGAAATGCCAGAAGAAACGGGATTATACAAAATAAAGATAGAAATTATGGGAGACAAAAATCTAAATAACGCAGTTGCTTATGAGTATATATTTATAGAAATGCCAGAAGAAGTGGAATGGGATATAAATAAAAAACAACTGTGCCTTCCAAATTTAGAATATATGTATAATGGAAAAAGCATTGAACCTACTCTAGAGAAAAGTGCAAAGTATAAAATTTTAACCACAGAAAAAGGTAAAGATGTTGGAACATATAAAATGACAGTTTCATTAGAAGATAAGGAAAAATATGAATGGAAGATATATGACACAAATGAGGGAAAATATACTTACACAACCGATGATCAAGAAATTGAATGGAAAATAAAAAAATATACTCCTACGATTTATAAAGATTCTCAAAGAAAATTGATTAAAAATTATAATGGTAAAATGCAAACTGTAGAAATAGAGGAAATAATTGGCTCTTCAGCACCAAAAAATGTTTTTGAATTGTCTGGAAATACCGCAAAAGATATAGGAACGTATACATTAAATATAGCCTTGAAGGACACGAAAAATTGCAACAATATTGAGTTATATTCAAATGGCAAGCGTGTATTAGTTGAAACAACTACGTTTGAATGGAAAATTGTGGGAATAGAGTTGCCATATTTGTATCAAGATGAGTATACGTATAGAGATGGTCAAAAAATCATTCCTAGATATTATATGGACGAGGAATCATGTACAGTAACATATTCAAATGGAAGTGATGTTGGTAAATATAAAATCACATTTTCATTAAAAGATGGACTTGTATGGAACAATGGAACAACAGAAGATATAACATATGAATGGAGAATTGTACCTAAAAAAGTGACTGTGCCAGAAGAATTTGTACCACAAATTTATGATGGTACGCTAAAAAAAGCAAATTTAATTGGATTTGATGAAAATATTATGAATATTCGTAATAACGAAGCTACAGAAAGTGGTGAATATTTAGCCATAGTTTCATTTAAAGATACTAAAAATTATGTTTGGAATGCAAAAAATGAAACTGAAGATCAAGAAGTGTCTTGGAATATAGTAGAAGAAAGACCAAAACAAAAAATAACAATAGAAGTTCCAGCAATAAGAAATTATTATTATGATGGAAAAAAACATAAAGCAGAATTTTGTGATGGAGTTATTATGGTAAATGGTAAAGATTATAATGTAAACGAATTAAGCGATTATATTATAATAGATAACCAAAAAAGTTATAAAGATGCGGGCAACTATTCTACAATGCTTATATTAAAAGATAAAGAAATGTTTGAGTGGAAATATTACGATTATTCAAAAAGAAAATGGCAATATACAACAGAAGATATGGAGGCGAAATGGGAGATTTATAAATATACAAGTTATGTATATCAAAATAGCCAAAGGAAAATTCAAAAAACATATAATGGCAAAGAGCAAACAGTAGAATATAGCGAAATTTTCAAAGATGTATTTTATTCTTCAAATATTGATGAAGAATTGATAGAAAAGTTATTCAATATAGAAGGAAACAGAGCAAAAGAAATAGGAACTCATGAAATATTGATTGCTATAAAAGATTTTGATAATTGTGAAAGTATTAAAGTTATAGGTTCGAAAACAAAAGAAGTAGATAGCTTAATAATTGAATGGGAAATAGTAGAGGAAGAAGATGATGATACATCAGGCGGAAGCTCATCATCAGGTGGCAACATTGGAAATAGCAGCACATCAGGCGGAAGTTCATCATCAGGTGGCAACTCAGGAAATGGCAGCACATCAGGTGGAAGTTCATCATCAGGTGGCAACTCAGGAAAT
>CAZTCE010000140.1:0-3771 GCA_964612205.1 uncultured Eubacteriales bacterium
AATCCCTCCAAAACTGATAAAATTATACCATATTCTGTTAACTTATTCAAGAAAAGCCGTTTTGAAAAAATATTTTTGTATTCTAAATCTTATAATATGTTTTGTAAATCTTACATTAGATCCTATAATATAATAAAAAGAAGTCTGATGTAAAAAACATTAAAATATCAATAATTGATGAAAAGGACCGTATTGAAGAAAATACAAAAGCTACGAGTTTCAAACATTCGTAGCTTCTAGTAATTTTATTCACTTCTTAAAGCTTCAATCGGGCTAAGTTTAGCTGCTTTGTATGCTGGGAAAATTCCAAACACAACGCCAATCACTAGTGAAATTGTGAACGAAGCCACAATCCAAGGAATTGAGTACACAGGAGTAATCAAATCGAATGCTCCGATTACATATTTAATAATTATTACTCCAAACAAAATTCCAATAAGTCCGCCAATGCCAGTAAGCATAAGTGCTTCAATTAAAAATTGAACTAATATATCTTTTTTCTTTGCACCAATTGCTTTTCTAATTCCAATTTCCCTTGTTCTTTCTGAAACAGAAACAAGCATTATATTCATAATTCCAATGCCCCCAACAACAAGCGAAATTGTCGCAATGCTTCCCAAAATAATCATCATTATACTGCTTATATTTCCAAGCATTCCCAACACTGACTCTTGCGTGAAGCACATATATTTATCTGAATCACGATAGATGTTATATAAAAAGTTTTCAATGTGTTGCATCGCTAAATCAACCGTGTCACTGCTTGTTGCACTCGCCATAAACATAGTGACGTTCTTAATTTTCAAAGTTCTCTGAGCAACATTTACAGGAATAACAACCATATCATCATCTGTTCCGTCAACACCATTCATTTTTTCTTCAAGAAGCCCAATAACCGTAAAATTGCTTCCAGAAATTTTAATGTTTTTCCCAATCGGATTTTCGTCTTCAAAAAGTTTTCTCCTAACAGCACTGCCTATTACAGCAACCTTCATGTTATTTTCCATATCGCTTTCAGTTATAAATCTTCCAGATTCTAATTTCACATCTCCCATCGCAATATAACTGCTATTAGTTCCTGCAATTGTTGTAGCTTTGCTGTCATTTGAAGATTTTACAACTCCTTTCGTCATTATGTATGGCGAAACCGATGCAATGTATTCAGAACTTTCAACAAGCGAATTTAAATCAGTTGTCGTAACACTTTTTGTTTGCGACATGTCTACAATCATTGCCGTTATAACGTTTGTGCCCATGCCTTCAACCATATCTGTTACAGATTGCATACAGCCTTGTGCAAAACCAACTGCCGCAATAACCGCCGCAACACCGATTATAACTCCCAGCATTGTTAATGCAGAACGCACTTTATTACTTAAAATACTCTTTATTGCCATTTTATACGCAAGAAAAAATTTCATTTTGCATTCTCCCCCATAAACTAATTAATTATGCACTATTTGTTTTTTTATAAACCATATTACTAACATAATGCTTACAAATTGTGATTAATTATTAGCTATAAATTTTTTAACTTTCTTCATAAAGCTTTCCATCTTGAATTCTAACAACACGCTTTGCTTGCGCCGCAACGCCTGAATCGTGAGTTATAAGAATTACAGTGTTTCCATTTTTGTTTAACTCTTTAAAAATTTCCATTACCTCTTTGCCAGATTTTGAATCAAGATTTCCCGTTGGTTCGTCACCTAAAATAATTGGTGGATTTGTAATCAAAGCTCTAGCAATTGCAACTCTTTGTTGTTGACCTCCAGAAAGTTCTGTTGGCTTGTGGTTTGCCCTTTCCACAAGTCCAACTTTTCTAAGAGATTCTAAAGCTCTTTCGTGCCTTTCCTTTGCCGAAACGTTTGAATAAATAAGTGGCAATTCAACATTTTCAATCGCAGTAAGTTTTGGTAGCAAATTAAAGCCTTGGAAAACAAATCCAATTTTATTATTTCTAATTTCTGCCAATTCGTCATCAGTTTTCTTGCTAACATCCATTCCGTCCAAAAGATATTTTCCTTGTGTTGGTGTGTCTAAACAGCCCAACATATTCATAAGTGTTGATTTACCGCTGCCAGATGGACCAATTATAGAAGCAAATTCATGTGGTGCAATTCTAAGTGAAACATCATCCAACGCATAAACTTTGTTATCTCCCATTTCGTATATTTTAAAAACATGCTCTAATCTAATCAAAAACTATCGCCTCCTAAAATAATAAATTATTGCTAACATTAGGGATGATTACCTTTTCGCCTTCCTCTAAGCCGTCAATAACTTCAACATAAGAAATGTTTCTTGCACCAACTTCTAAAGTTCTACGTTCAACATTTCCAGAAGGCATCAATACATCAACATAAGATATTCCGTTTTCTTTTGAAATCGCATCAACCGGTATCAAAAGCACATCTTCCTTACTACTTGTTATAATTTTAGCATTTGCATTCATAGAAATTCTAATGTTTTCATCACCAGATAATTGAATTGTCACATAGTATTCTGTGACACCAGCAGTTGTCGTGCCTTCAAGCGGTATCTTAGAAATTCTGCCTTCGATTGCGTTAACACTCGTTTCATCTATGGCATCAACAGAAATTTTGACTTTTTGATCATACGAAATTTTTGCAACATCAAGTTCATCTATTGGAATATCAAATTCTAACAAATCTTTATTTGAAACGGTTAACAACACCATACCTTGTGCAACTCCATCGCCAACTTCAAGGTTTTGTGATGTTATAGTTCCATCTATTGGACTAGTTATGGTGTAATTATCCAATTGGTCTTTTACCAAATCATATTGACTATTTAAGTTTTGCAAAGTTAATCTTGCGTTTTGCAAACTTATTTGTAAATCGTCATTGCTCAAAACAGCTATTACATCACCATTTTTTACATATTTGCCATCATAAACATTTAAAGTTTTTACAGTGCCAGTTGACTTTGCTCTCACAACATTTGAATTAATTGAAGTGAACTTGCCTGTGCCACTGCTAATTTGTCTAAGTCCATTTGACATTACTTCAGCTTTTGCTTCCGAACCATCTAAAGAATAACCAGAAGTAACAACCTTAATTGTCACGTCAACAACTTGACTACTTGCATTTGAAAGCTTTCTCATCTCACCAACTTTAGTAACAGTTCCTTGCAACGTTGAGAAATTTTGAACCAAAGTTACAGTTGCACTACTTCCAACTTGAATTTTATTTTGCTCATTATACACAAAAGGAATTACAACTTCAAAACCGCTATTTTCCATTATGTTGCAAACTGCCATTGTTGTTGTAATATAGCTACCTTCAGCAATTGACAAACCACTAATATAACCATCGGCATTTGCTTTAATTTGCAAATCTGAAATTTGTTTTTGAATGTTATTCAAAGAAAGTTTAGCTTGCTCAATCGCAATTCTTTGAGATTCCACAGTTGCGTTATAATTGCTAGAATCTAGCTTTGCAATTACATCGCCAGATTTTACAATGTCGCCCTCTTTGTGATAAATTTCCAAAACTTCCGATGAAACTTTTGAATAAACTTTTCTTGCTTCACTCGATTTGATTGCACCGCTTCCTTCAACAAAAGATTCAATGTTACCACGCTCAACATCAACCGTTCTATATGTTGCAGGTGCATCCTTTTTAAAATAAAATGCAACAGCAATAAGAACAATTACTAAAATCAAAATAATAAATTTAAACCATCCGCTTTTTAAAAATTTCATTAAACGCATCCCTTTCATTTCTTGGTTTTCTCCAAAATTATATAAAC
>CAZTCE010000141.1:0-3766 GCA_964612205.1 uncultured Eubacteriales bacterium
ATATTAATGTTAAACGATATTAAATTTTTAAATTAGGGGGAATCATTGTGAAAACATTAGATGCTATTGTATTGACTTTAGTTATAATTGGTGCAATAAATTGGGGACTTATCGGTTTTTTCAATTTTAATTTGGTTGATACTTTATTTGGTGGTATTGCTTGGCTTACCAGAACAATTTATGCAATTGTTGGTGTTGCTGGAGTTTATTCTGTAATGTTTTATGGCAAAGACAGAGTAAGAGAATAAGATAAGGTTATTTATGAAAACGGGATTTTTAGAAAATAAGAATCTCGTTTTATTATTATAAATCATTCAAAAAAACTTTACTATAATTCTAAAAGAATGTATAATAAAAACGTTTGGAGGTACTATGAATTTATCGAATGAAAATATTACACATAAAATAAGTGGTGATGTTGAATTTTTAGAGTTTAAAAGACTATTGAAATTTGAAGATTTGGTTCATGCTTTTTCGCTAAAACCATTAAATTTTAGAAATAAAGCTGGGATAGAAAGTCAATATGAAAAATTTTTGAATGTTTTGCAAATTGATTCTAAAGCTTTGGTAAAGCCTACTCAGCGTCATACAGCGAATGTTATAGTTTTAGAAAATAAACATAATAACTATGAAATGGATATTAATTTAGAGTATCTAGATGGTGTTGATGGAATTATTACAAATCAAAAAAATATCGCTTTGGCAACGACTAGTGCAGATTGCATCTGTATTGTGTTTTATGATCCAATAAAAAAAGTAATTGGAAATGTTCATTCTGGTTGGCGTGGTACTTTTCAAAAAATCGCTTCAATTGCTGTTTCTAAAATGATTTCTACATATAATTGTAATCCGTCGGATATTTTGGCTTTTATGATGCCGGGAATTAGAAAGTGCCATTTTGAAGTTGACAGTGATGTAAAAGAAGAATGTGAAAAAATTTTCGGATATACTTGTAGGCTTAATGAAATTATAGAACCTGGCAGGGTTTTAAATGGAATACAAAAATATAATATTGATTGTTTTTTGATAAATAAAATTTTGCTTGAAAATATGGGGCTTTTGAAGGAAAATATATATGACTCAAATATATGTAGTTTTTGCTACGGTGAAAAAATCAATTCAAGACGAGCTGATGGCGAGAATTTTGCGTTGGGCACAACAATTGTGATGATGAAATAGATGGAGGATGTTACATGGTAGAATTGGAAAATAAATGGGATGAAATTTTAGCAGATGAGTTTAAAAAAGAGTATTATTTGAAAATCAGAGAATTTTTGAAGTATGAATATTCGCATTATAGAATTTTCCCTGAAATGAATAATATTTTTAATAGCTTAAAATTAGCTGATTATGATGATGTAAAAGTTGTTATTATAGGACAAGATCCGTATCATGAAATTGGGCAAGCTCATGGCCTTGCTTTTTCTGTTCAACCTGGTGTGGCAATTCCGCCATCATTAAAAAATATTTATAAAGAATTGCATGATGATCTGGGATGTTATATTCCTAATAATGGTTTCCTTGAAAAATGGGCAAAGCAAGGCGTTTTGCTTTTAAACAATGTTTTGACTGTTAGGGAAGGACTTGCAAATTCGCATAAAAATTGTGGTTGGGAAACATTTACAGATGATGTTATAAAAGAACTTGAAAAAAGGGATACTCCTTTGGTTTATCTTTTTTGGGGTGCTTGTGCTGGGAAAAAAGAGATGCTGGTTAAGAATCCGAATCATTATATTTTAAAAGCAGTGCATCCAAGTCCACTTTCGGCACATAGGGGATTTTTCGGATGTAAGCATTTTTCAAAGGCAAATGAAATCTTAGAGATGAATGGTCTGAAACCAATAGATTGGCAAATAGAAAATATTTAGTATATATTGTAAAATTGTAGTTGTTATTTATGTAAAGCTATGATATACTATTTATGGTATTTTATGGAGGAAAGGTGTAGAAAAATATGAACCAAATATTATATTCAGGAAAGGCTAAGAAAAAAACTGTTGGGTTAATAATTGGCGTAATAATTATTTTTGTGGCAATTTTTTGCTTAGTTGGCTTTGGAATTGCTAATTTATCTAATGAAAAAATTTTAAAAGGAGTGATTGTTGCAAATGTTGATGTTTCTGATATGACAAAAGAGGAAGCAATTGCTGCTATCAATAGTTTGTATGCGGGCACAACAAATAGAAACATAACTCTTGTGTATGAAGATTATTCTCTTGAAATTTCAACTTTAGATATAGGTTTTGGGTATACTGATGCGAGTGTGCTTGTTGAAGAAGCATATAATTATGGAAGAAGCGGAAATATTTTTGAAAATAATCTTGTCGTTATGAAAAGTTATTTAGACACGAAAAAGAATATTGAAACTGAAGAAAAAATTGATGTGGAAAAATTGAAAACATTAGTTGGTGAGTTGATGAGTGGTGAAACAATTTTTTCTGAAGATGATAAATATGAAGTGAAAGAAAATAAGCTTTTGATTACCAAAGGCGTTGAAGGAAAGAAAATTGATTATGAAACTTTAGCAAATGATATTATTATGGCGTTGAGAGAGAAAGACATCTATGTAAATATCCCTGTGATTATTTCAGAACCTAAAGCTTTAGATATTGATGAAGTTTATGCAAAAGTACATACGGAGCCAGTTAATGCTTCATATAAGTCAGGGCAAAACTTCGAAATTATTAAAGAAGTTAACGGAATTGATTTTGATAAGGCGTTGGCAAAAGAAAAATATTTTTCTTTAAAGTCTGGTGAAACAACGGAAATTGAACTTCAAGTTGTAGAACCTGAAACTAAGCTTGCAGATTTAGGTGATGTATTATTCCAAAATAAGATTGCGGAATTTAAATCTGAATATGACACAACAGATACTAACAGGGTTACAAATTTGCAAATTGCTGCAAACAAGTGCAATAATACTATTCTTTATCCTGGAGATGAATTTTCATATAACAAGGCATTAGGAAATAGAACAGTGGAAAATGGTTATAAACCGGGCCATTCTTTTGCCGGTGGCAAAGTTGTTACCACTATAGGCGGAGGCATTTGCCAAGTTTCTTCAACATTATATAATGCAGTATTAAGAGCTAATCTTACAATCACAGATAGAACGGCTCATGGAATGTATGTTCAATATGTTCCACAAAGTACTGATGCAACTGTTGTTGATGGTTCTATAGATTTCAAATTTAGAAATGATAGAAAATATCCGGTAAAATTAGTTACTACTTGTGAAAATGGAGTGGTAACAGCTGCGGTTTATGGTTTCCAAGATGCTGATGAAGCAACAATAGACATTGAAACAAAAATCTTAGAAACGATTGCTTATAAAACAGTAAAACAAAACGATTCAACTATGAAAAAGGGAACTACAAAAGTTGTACAAGAACCAGTAGATGGATATGTTTCAGAGGCTTATAAAGTTTATTATAAAAATGGAAAAGAAATTTCAAGAGAATTAATTTCGAAAGATACTTATTCTGCAACAAATGAAATAATTAAAGTTGGAACGAAGGTAGCACAAGTTGTTACACCACCGTCTGAATCAGTTAAAGACCCAGAACCTGAGACTCAAACACCTATATTGCCTCCGGGATGGGATAACCCAGAAAGTGGATATTAAAATTTACAAAAAGTATTGCAACTTATAGTATAAATTTGTTATTATGTTTGATGTGGTTACTATCCACATCAAACAATTTATATTGGGGTGTCGCCAAGTGGTAAGGCATCGGACTCTGACTCTTGTAGGTTTCCCTAAAAC
>CAZTCE010000142.1:0-1359 GCA_964612205.1 uncultured Eubacteriales bacterium
CTGAGAAATTCTAACTCCATTAAGACATACTTCTAATTGTTAAATTTTTGTTTTCGTAAATGAGTTGAATTTAGGTAATAGCCAATATACCACCTAGATAGGTTGTATATTTGCGAAATGCATAGCTTGTTGCAAGTAATCAATCAGCTTGTTGCAACAAAAATTTATCAATTATGCGTATGGATTAATGTTCGTAAGAATTTCTATGCTCTTTCATTTTAACAAAGGCACAATTTTACATGCTCCCGGGTCGATAAATCTCCCGTCGCATATAAAATTTAGCCTTTGTAGAAAATGTTCGCTGAGAAATTCTAACTCCATTAAGACATACTTCTAATTGTTAAATTTTTGTTTTCACAAATGAGTTGAATTCGGGTAATAGCAAATATACCACTTAGATAGGTTGTATATTTGTGGATTATATAGCAGTATCAAATATTTAAATTAATTTTTAAGGGGAGGTTTTATATTATGTTGAAAAAATTTAGTAATACTGGTATTTCGCTTATAAGCTTGATTATAACGATAATTGTAATTATAATTTTGGCGGCGATTGTAATTTTTAGTGGTATGGGTACGCCGGAGAAGGCGCAGCTTTCTAAGGTTATAAGTGACATTGATAATGTGCAAACAGCGGTTGACCAAGCGTATTATGGTTTGTATACTGAAAAGGCGGTTGCTGGTGAGGTTTGGACGAAGAGTCAGTTTTATGAAGCGGTTGCAACTGGTAAAACAAACAGAGATGAATTAAATTCAACTGGTTTGGTTGAAATTGCTGGGGATAGTTTGGTAAAGATTAATTTGCCGAAGTATGAGGGCAGAAAGTGGTACATTGCTGTAAGTGATGTGAGTGATACTGTAAAAACTGGTAGTGCAGTTTTATCGCCTGGTTTTGAATCTGATGGAAAAGTTTATGCAACGCTTCTTGATGTGCAAAATGGCGGTGGTAACGGAAGTGGTTCAAACGGTTCAAGCGAAACTTTTGTTGTGGTTGAGCCAACTAAAAAGAATGACTGGAAGTGGGTAGAGATAGACGGTGGAAAGGCATTGCGCATAACTGGATACAAAGGTAGCGATACTGAAATTGTAGTTCCTAATAGTATAGATGGAGTAAAAGTAACTGAAATTGGAGATGGGTCTGAGAATATTTGGAGAGAAATTTTTGATACTATACTTATAGATGATAAAGTAGGTAAATATGTGGAAGAAGATATTTCAAAAATAATAATAAGTGATGGAATTAAAAATATAAATGACTATGTGTTTGTGCATACAAGTGGATTAAAAGAAATTACTTTACCAAATAGTATTACAAGCGTAGGGCAATATGCTTTTTACGGTTGCAATAGTTTGACAAGT
>CAZTCE010000142.1:1459-3751 GCA_964612205.1 uncultured Eubacteriales bacterium
CTAACAATACCAAGTGGTGTAACGAGTATTGGAGATGGTGCTTTTCGTAATTGCGATAGTTTGACAAGTCTAACAATACCAAGTGGTGTAACGAGTATTGGAGATGGTGCTTTTCGTAATTGCGGTAGTTTGACAAGTCTAACAATACCAACAGGTGTAACGAGTATTGGAAATGAAGCTTTTTATAATTGTCAGAGTTTGACAAGTCTAACAATACCAAGTGGTGTAACGAGTATTGGCGAGTTTGCTTTTTATATTTGCAAGAGTTTAACAAGTATAACAATACCAAGTGGTGTAACGAGTATTGGAGGTAGTACTTTTTCTGATTGTAGTAGTTTAACAAGTGTAACAATACCAAGCAGTGTAACGAGTATTGGCAAGAATGCTTTTTCTAATTGCAGTAGTTTAACAAGTATGACAATACCAAGCAGTGTAACGAGTATTGGCGAGAGTGCTTTTCGTAATTGCGATAGTTTAACAAGTGTAACAATACCAAGCAGTGTAACGAGTATTAGCGAGAATGCTTTTTATTATATAAATGCTGATGCGCAAATAACTTGTGATTTTGCTTCAAAGCCAACTGGTTGGGATGACAACTGGACTAACTGTACGAATGTTAATTTTAAGCAGTCGAGCCCGAATAGTTAAACTAAAATAAAAAACAGTTGCAAAAATATGTAAACTATGGTATAGTAATTGTGGTGGCTGATCTTATTTTATAGAAAGGGGGCATTTCCTTTTTCTTTACTTTAGATAAATTATCTGAAAAACTTTTCAGCATTTTAAATTAACCTCGTTAGCAACATTGACCTTGCAACATGAAAAGGAGGAATCGTAATGAAAAAAGCAACTCACATTTTTGCTTTAGTTCTCAGTGTTTTGATTTTCTGTGGAATTATTATTGGTGGTGCTTACCTGATTCAACCCACTCCTGCACGTGCACCTGCTGATGGCTATGAAACGCTCAAAGACGAATATATTTCGGCTATTGAAACATTCTACAAAAATGGAGATTTAGTGGTTCCCGAAGGTGCTTGTTTTTCTTATGATAACGAAACAATTATAATAAAAGATAAAGCTTCGAAAGCTTCTCTTTCTTGCACTTTTGCACTCGATGGAACGGTGCCAATATACAATTGGTATAACGATAATTTTGACCAAGCAACTTTCGTTGCTATTGTGATTGTGGCTTTTTTGTTTCTTTGCTAGTCTATTATGATTTGGGACAAAAAGCTATCAAAAGGAAGTTTAAAAAGCTAAACAAAATCAAAGCAAATTCTCCTGATGGAGATAAGCGTGATAAATGGAATGATTGTACAATATGTATTCATCAAAGAAAATGTTCCTGTCCAGATTGTCGTTTCGTAAAAGAATGTGGTGAATGTTTCCATTCTTCCTGTGTTACTGACATGGAAAATCGCTTAAAAAATGAAGAGACAAAGGAATGTGATTCTATTTTGGAAAATGAGGATAACGAAGAATAATTAAAGCATTAATAGTTTAATGCTTAGGCAAAAGGCGGGAAATCAAGTGTTTCCCGCCTTTTGGGATTTGATTTAAATCATATTTTTTATTTTAGCACATTGTGGCATTTTTTATAACGTCTATTTTCAAAAATTATTTAACAATTTTTTTCGGTTTTTCCAATCAGGCATTACTTTTTCAATAATAGCATAAAAATTTTTGCTATGATTAGCTTCAATTAAATGTGCAACCTCGTGTAAAACAACGTAATCTAGACATTCAAATGGTGAATAAATTAGATTTTTATTAATTGTTATTTTACATCTCGATGGTATGCAAGAGCCCCATCTGCTAGTCATTGTTCGAATATATAGAGCTGGATTTTTTGAATCTAAATTTAATAGCTTTAAGTATTTATCCATATAGTTTTTCGATAAATTATATATAATGTCTTTTTGCCAATTTTCAAAGTAAGAATTAATATATTCTTGATTGTCAATATATTTTTCTTTTATTTGAATTGATATAAAATCTTCGTGTAAATAAACTTTATTGGTTTGACCGCTAATAATTTTAATCAGATATTTTTTCCCACCGATGAGTGTGGCTGAACCGTTTTTGATATTAAGTTCTAGATTATTACTCTTTTTATTTAGCATTTTTTCTTGAGTAGTAACAAGCCATTCCGCTCTTTCAAGAATGAGTGAATTTAATTCGCTTTTTGAAACTTTTTTGGGGGCAGAAATACAAATTTCGCCGTTGGGTTTAACACTAAAATTTATATTTTTCTTTGAATTTCTTGTTAATGTATATTCAATTATTTCATTT
>CAZTCE010000143.1:0-3743 GCA_964612205.1 uncultured Eubacteriales bacterium
ATGGAGTAATTATTAAATGATTACTCCATTTATTAAAAAAGATAAATTACAATTTTTTTCTTCTTTTTTTTGACATAGTGTGGTATATTATTTGAGATAGGAGGACATTAATTAATGAAACTATTTATTATTTTGCTTAGCAAATTTATATATTGGTTTGGAAAATTATTTGGCAAAGGAAGCAGTTTGCCAGGTGAAATTGCTCTTAAATTAGATTGTGATATTTTAAAGAAAATCAAACTACCTGACAACATAATTGTCGTAACTGGCAGTAATGGAAAAACTTCGACTTCTGAAATGATATATAGTGTTTTGAAGAATGCAGGTTTTGATGTTGGTTGTAATCTAGAGGGTTCCAATCAAACTGCTGGTGTTGCAACGATGATTTTACGAGAATCAAATCTAAAAGGCGAAGTCAAAAAAGATGTTTTAGTTATTGAAAGTGATGAGCGATATTTACGCCATACTTTAAAACATTTTAAGGCAAAGTATTTAATCGTCACAAATTTATATAGAGATCAAATGACAAGAAACGGAAATCCTGAAATAATATATAACATTATAAAAGAAGCTATTCAACCAGAAACAAAATTAATTTTAAATGCAGATGATCCGCTTTCTTCACTTTATGGTATGCGTAGAGAAAACGTTACATATTTTGGAATGAATAAAACTTTACTTTCGAAAAAGGAAAATAATAGTGCATATAACGATGGAAAGTATTGTCCAAATTGCAAATCTCCGCTTAAATATGATTATTATCATTTTAACCATATTGGAAGTTATAAGTGTGAAAAATGTGGACATAGCAGAAAAACTCCTAAATATGCTGTTACAAATTTGAATTTGGAAACCGGTGAAATTGTTATAAATGACAAATATAAGATTGAAATGACGCTTCGTAGCGTGTATAATGCATATAACATTCTTGCTACTTTTGCAATTTCAAAACTTTTTGGAATTGATGAAGAAACAATCGTTAACACACTAACTGACTATATAATTAAAAACGATAGAGTTCAAAGTTTTGATTTGAACGGGCATAGTGCAATGCTACTTACATCAAAACATGAAAATTCTATTTCATATAACCAGTCATTATCTTATGTTGTTAATCAAAACAAGCCATGTACAGTTGTTGTAATTGTAGATAGCATTAGCAGAAAATATTTTACTAGCGAAACATCATGGCTATGGGATATAGATTTTGAAATGTTAGCTTCAGATTGTGTTAAGAAAATTGTGTTAGCTGGAAAATATTCTAATGATTTAATGGTGAGGTTTGAAAATTCTTGCATAGATATGGAAAAAGTTATTCCAAAGAGTAACTTAGATGAGATGATGCATGAAGTAAAGGAAAACTCAATAGGAGATATTTATGTTGTTACATGTTTTTCAGACAGAATGAAGTTCTTAGATAGGAGGTAGCAATGCAAATTAATATATTACATCTATATTATGACTTTCTAAATTTATATGGCGAATATGGTAATGTTGTGATTATGAAAAAACATTTGGAAGACCAAGGTTTTGAAGTTATCATTGACCAAAAAACTGTTGGCGATGAAATAGATTTTGGCAAATATCAATTCATTTATGCCGGTGCTGGAATTGAAAGTAATTTGGATTTTGTTCTCGAAGATTTTAGACCTCGTGCTCTAGAATTTAATAGAGTAATTGAAAATAAAACAGTTTGTTTAATGACGGGAAATAGCTTTGAAATGCTTGGCAAAAAAGTTGGCAAAAAAGAAGGCCTAGCAATTTTCGATTATGAAACTGAAAGAATAGATGATCGTATATCGTCAGACATTATTTATAAAAGTCAATATTTTGAAAACAAAATAGTAGGTTTTGTGAATAAAAAAACAGAAATGTATCACAATATGTCGCCACTTTTTGAAGTTGAATTTGGAATTGGAGAAAACCAAAGGAATGATTTTGAAGGCGTCAAATACATAAATTTATATGGCACTCATGTTTCTGGTCCAATACTTGCACGTAATCCTGAATTTCTAAAGAAATTAGTTATAGATATCTGCAAGCAAACAAATAAAAAATTTGAATACAAAGAAGTTGAATATCCCTACGAAAAGGATGGATACGAGTTAGTTCTTAATGAACTTGAAAAAAGGAAAAGCAATAAATAAGAAAGGAGAAACAATTTTGATTTCAAAATTGTACGTGAATGAATATGAAATTATATGATGAATTAGTATGGAGAGGACTTATTGAAAGTATTACAGATGAAGAAGTAATTGAAAAAATTAACAATGGTGGTTTAACATTTTACATTGGAACAGATCCAACAGGAGATAGCTTACACATCGGACATTATTCTACATTTTCAATGGCTTTTAGATTAAAAAAAGGCGGACATAATCCTATATTACTTGTTGGCGGCGGAACAGGTGCAATTGGAGATCCTAAACCAAGTGCTGAAAGACCTATGATAACCTTGGAACAATTAGATTACAATTACAAAAAACTTAGAAAACAAGTTGAGGAAATATTCGGATTTGAAGTTGTAAATAATTTTGATTGGATTTCAAAAATAAACACAATAGATTTCTTAAGAGATTTTGGAAAATATTTTAACATAAATTATATGCTTGATAAAGAAACTGTTAAGAGCAGACTTGAATCAGGAATTACATACACAGAGTTTTCATATATGATCTTACAAGCATTAGATTTTCTTCATTTATATCAAGAAAAAAATTGTACATTGCAAATTGGTGGCTCAGACCAATGGGGAAATATTACTTCTGGAACAGAGTTAATTAGAAGAAAAATTGGTGGCACAGCTTATGGAATTACAATGCCTTTAATCACAAAAGCTGATGGCACAAAATTTGGAAAATCAGAAGGAAAAGCAATTTGGCTTGATAAAGAAAAAACTTCATCTTATGAAATGTATCAATTTTTCTTGAATGTTGAAGATTCAATGGTTATAAGCTATTTAAAGAAACTTACATTTTTATCTGTTGAAGAAATTGAAGAATTGGAGAAAAAACATTTAGCAAATCCAGAACTAAGAGAAGCACACAAAGCACTAGCACATGAAGTTATAACATTCTTGCACGGCGAAGAAGAGTTTAACAAAGCTGTTAGAATTAGTGAATCATTATTCAAAGGTGATATCAAAAATTTAAGCTTAGAGGAAATCGAAGAAGGTTTCAAAGATGTACCGAATTTTGAATTAAAAGAAGAAACATTGCTAGATATGCTTGTCAATAATGGAGTAGCAAGCAGCAAGAGAGAAGCAAGAGAATTTTTGAAAGCTGGTTCTATAACTTTAAATGGTGAAAAAGTTGACGATGAAAATATGATGATAACACCAGAAGTCGCTATTGCTGGAAAAGCAATAATCGTTAGAAAAGGTAAGAAAAAATATTTCTTTGGAAAGTTCTAATAAGGGCGAGAAATTTTATGCAAGAAGTTATTATAAATGTTGAAGGTATGGCATGTGAGGGGTGTGAAAAACGTATTCAAAATACACTTTTAAATTTAGATGGTGTTAATGAAGTTGTTGCAAGCCACACAGCCAAAACAGTTAAAGTAAAATATGAGAATAAAATTACGTTTGAAGAATTAAAAGGAAAAATTTGTGATTTAGGAATTGAAGTTGAGCAAGAAAAATGTTGAATTACCAAGAAATGTTATATAAGAAAAAGTCTAGAATGTGAGTTAAATAATTCGCATTCTAGGCTTTTTATGCATAATAAAAATATTAAACTTAATTT
>CAZTCE010000144.1:0-3734 GCA_964612205.1 uncultured Eubacteriales bacterium
TTCATACATTGTCCAACCAAAAATCCAAGTGCTCTATCTTTTCCAGCTTTATAATCAACAATAGACTGTGGATTTGCCGAAATAATTTTATTAACAACCTCTTTAATTGCACCCTCATCAGAAATTTGAACTAATCCTTTTTCTTTTACAATAACGTCTGGTTCTTTACCAGTTTCAATTACTTCATCAAAAACTTTTCTTGCCACACTGCTACTTATTGTTCCAGCATCTACAAGTTTTATAAGCTTAGCTAAATTTAATGGAGAAATAGGAATTTCGCTATATTCAAGATATTTTTCTTTTACAACTCTTATAATATCTCCCATAATCCAGTTACTTACAGCTTTTGCGTTTCCACATTCTTTGGTTGCTTCTTCAAAGAAATCAGATAAATATTTTGAAGAAGTAATGATGCCTGCATCATATTCAGGAAGTCCAATTTCATTTATATATCTAGCTTTTCTGCTTTCTGGAAGTTCAGGAAGTGTGTTTCTTAAGTTTTCAATATATTCATCAGACAAGCATATTGGAAGCAAATCAGGCTCAGGAAAATATCTATAATCATTAGCATCTTCTTTTGTTCTCATTGCGTAGCCTTTTCCCTCTGCATCATCCCAACGCCTTGTTTCTTGATAAATAACTCCACCGTTTTCTAAAACTTCTTTTTGTCTTTCGATTTCAAATTCAATTGCTCTGCTAATAGCTCTAAATGAATTTAGATTTTTTGTTTCAGTTCTTGTACCAAATTCTTTTTGTCCAACAGGTCTTATTGATAAATTAACATCAGCACGAAGTGAACCCTCTTGCATTTTACAATCTGAAACTCCAATATATTCTAAAATACCTTTTAATTTTTCAACATAGGCAACCGCATCAGCACTAGATCTCATATCTGGTTCTGAAACGATTTCGATTAAAGGAACACCTGCTCTATTCAAATCAACAAGTGTGCCACCAGTATAACTATCATGTACAAGTTTACCAGCATCATCTTCGATATGAATTCTTGTGATACCGATGTTTTTCTTAATACCATCAACCTCAACTTCTACTTTGCCGTGCTTACAAAGTGGCATATCATATTGAGAAATCTGATACGCTCTTGGAGTATCAGGATAAAAATAATTCTTTCTATCTTGTTTACTTTCCTTTGCGATTTCACAACCAGTTGCCAATCCTGCTTTTACAGCATACTCTACAACTTTTTCGTTAAGCACTGGAATTGCACCCGGCATACCAGTACAAACCGGACAACAATGAGTGTTTGGATCTCCACCAAATTCAGTTGTACAACCACAATATATTTTCGTTTTTGTAGAAAGCTCAGCATGAACTTCAATACCAATTATAACTTCATATTCCATTATTCTTGCACCTCCATATTTTGTTCAAAAGTATATGCAAATCTATATAACATTTCTTCATTAAAATGCTTTGAAATTAATTGCATTCCAATTGGCATTCCTTCGCTATCTTTTCCACAAGGAACTGAAATTGCAGGAACTCCAGCAATATTTATTGAAACTGTAAGCACATCTGTCATATACATCTCAAGCGGATTTTCAGATTTAGAACCAATATCAAAAGCAACTGTTGGAACAGTTGGTGTAAGAAGGACATCATATTTTTTGAATGCATCTTCAAAACCTTTTTTTACTAAAGTTCTAACCTTTTGAGCTTTTTTATAATACGCATCATAATAACCCGAAGATAAAACGTAAGTGCCTAAAATAATTCTTCTTTTTACTTCCTCACCAAAGCCTTCTGTTCTACTATTTTTATAAATATCCTTTAGCGATTCAAAATTTTGAGTTCTATAACCATATCTAATTCCATCATATCTGCCCAAATTTGAGCTTGCCTCGGCACAAGCAATTATGTAATATGTAGGCAAAGCATATTCAGTGGTTGGCAACGAACATTCTTCAACAATTGCACCAAGTGATTTATATTTTTCAATAGCACTTTCAAGAGAAGCTCTTACTTCTTCATTAATTCCCTCTCCAAAATATTCCTTTGGGACACCGATTTTTAAGCCTTTTACATCGTTTACTAAAGCTTTTGTGTAATCTTTTTCAGAAACATTTGCAGAAGTCGAATCCATTTCATCGTGTCCAGCAATTGTAGATAACAAAATTGCATTGTCAGTAACGTTTTTACTAAATGGTCCAATTTGATCAAGTGAAGATGCAAATGCCACTAAACCATATCTTGAAACAAGCCCATATGTAGGCTTCATTCCAACAACACCACAGAAAGAAGCAGGCTCTCTGATGCTTCCACCAGTGTCACTGCCAAGTGAAATTGGTGCTAAGTTTCCAGCAACTGCTGCCGCACTTCCACCTGAAGAACCACCCGGAACTTTATTTAAATTAACTGGATTTTTAGTTTTGAAAAATGCAGAATTTTCAGTTGAACCACCCATTGCAAATTCATCCATATTTGTTTTTCCAATTACTATTGCATAAGATTCATTTACTTTTTTCATTACACTAGCATCATAAGGCGGAATAAAATTTTCAAGCATTTTAGAAGCACAAGTAGTCTTAACACCCTTAGTACAAATATTATCTTTTATTGCAATCGGAATACCAGCAAGTGCTCCAAGCTCTTTTCCTTCGTCAAACATTTTTTGCACTTCATCTGCCTTTTTCAAAGCCTCTTCTTCGCAAACAGTTATGTAAGATTTTATTTTTTCATCTTCAACTTTAATGTTCTCCAAAAAAGCTTTAACAACTTCTGGAACTGTCAAAGTTTTTTCTCTATATGCTTTTCCAATCTCTTCTACCGTCATTTCACAAATTGATTTCATAATTTTGCCTCCTTAGTCCATTACATTTGGAATACTATATGCTTCGCCATTGCTACTTGGAGCATTGCTAAGCAAAATTTCCCTATCAAAAGATTCGCGTACTTCATCTTTTCTAAACACATTTACACTATCGCTTGAAAATGCCGAAATTTCGATATCAGACGTGTCTATTTCATTGATTTTGTTTGCAAATTCAACAATTTGCTCCATATCTTTTGTATACTTTGTAACTACTTCATCAGACAAATTAAGCATACTCAAATTTGCAATATGTTTAATTTCTTCTTTGCTAATTTCCATTTTTATAGCTCCTCTCAATTTTATTTTTTATCATTTTCAGACTCATCGTCTTTATCTTCTTTATTATGCGTTGACAATATTTCGCCATCCCAACTCATTTCAACATAATTTGTATTTTTGAAATACTCATCATCGTCATGCTCTTCGTCATACTCTTCGTCCACTTGCGGTTTTTCTTTGCCTTCTTCACTATTTCCAACATTTTTATCTTCTTTATTTTCTTGATTTTGTTTAATTTTTAATCCCAATATTTTTTCCTGAGTTGTTATAATAATATTATCAATTGTCAAAGCTCTAACAGAATAATACATATAAACATACATAAGCAAATAGTATGTTATAGTTGTGTAATCGCCAATTCCACCTGCCACAACAAGCGAAATAACTTCAATAATTACTGGCAATGTCAAAACATAACACGCAACTTGGAGATAATGTTTATATTTATATTTTATAGGAAACATCGAACCTAAAAACATAAGTATAACAGCGATAAAAATCAATTGCATAAATTTAGAATAAAGATAAGATGCAAAGATTCCTGCGAAAGATGAAAACATTATCACAAGTTTTTGTGGTGCAGAATTATTTATATAATATAATTTTTCATATACGGTTTTTT
>CAZTCE010000145.1:0-3712 GCA_964612205.1 uncultured Eubacteriales bacterium
AAATTATCATCAAGAACATTAAGTTGTTTTTGAACAAAAGCCCTATTCTTTTTAGGAATACTATTCAAAATCTTATCAGAAATCTCATCAAAATAAACCCAATGATTTCTATCCTCATCACAAGATAGAGAAGAAATCTCATCCTCTCTAAACAATAACCAATCCTTCAAAATATCATCATTAACTTCTCTTAAATTATTCATAATCTAAAACCTCCAAAAATTAAAATTTTTCATTTTCAAAAATATACCTACAAGAGCTGAAATTCCAAGAACGAACGTACTACACGAGTTGGGTAAAAATTGGGTAAAATAACCTCAAAAAATGCCCTAAAAATGCACAAATGTTCTATAAACTAAAACTCTTGTAAATACTGAAATACCAACAAAAACTCTAATTTTCACAAAACTACAAAAAGTGGTCAACCGTCGCTCATAACCCGAAGGTCGATGGTTCGAGTCCATCTCCCGCAACCAAAGATTTGATAAAACCTTACAGTAACAAGAACTGTAAGGTTTTATTTTTTTGTTTAAAAGTTTAAAAATCGTTTTAGGGAAGTCAAAGGGTCGTCAAATATAGATAAAAGAGATAAAACAGATAAAATAGATAAAATAGATAAACTTTTAACGTAAGGAACTAATAAAGTTTTCAATTACATTAATACCTAGTACCTTAAAAATATTCAAAACATTCGGTTGTGTATTAACATCACATACAAGAGGTGTATTTTCATCTCGATACATAATATCAATACCACCAATGTCTAAATCAAGTACTCGGCAAACGTGTTTACACATTTCAGCCTCTTTTTCTGTCAAAGCGTATTCTTCACATTTTAATGTTCCATCGTTCAAAGAATAACGTTTATAGCTTGATAAAACTTGACTTTTGTTTGAACAAATTTTTACTTCTACTTTCTGTGAAAATGTTAGTGTTTCTTGAAAAGCAATAATCACATGTTCATCATAATTATTTAACAAACTGACCAACATAGATTTATTTTCTAACCGAAATACATTGCTTCCATGAACACTTTCACTAAGCTTTGCTAATATTGGAAATTCAATTAATTTTATAATTTTTTCTAAATTTCTTTTAGCATCGCCAACAGAATATATAAGTGTTTTGGGAATTATTCCATAACCACTCAAAGCTTCATATGTTGCAATTTTATCTTCAACAATTGATGAATCGGCATTGTTGTAAACATGCATTCCATCTTTTTGAAGTTTTGATGCAACTTGCCAATTCTTATCCCAAAATAAGACGTTATCAGGTAAAAATGAAGCATTAGCCAAGGTATCTTCATAGTTAGTTAACAAAGTAGAAGCAGGAATCTTCATACACTGTATTCCAAGGTTTTTAAATGTTGAAAATATAAAATCAACGATTTGAAAATATTCCAAATACAGCGAAGAATCATTATAAACGAACCACCATTTAGCATTCATTTCCATTCCTCCAATAATTGCATTGTTTTGTTATAAAGTTCGTAAGAATCAATATCTTTACCAAAACGTACATAAACAATAGGAACTGTCCTAACAATTTCCTTAATCAAATTATCGGCATCTACTTCCAATTCAGCGTCACTTTTCAGTCGAGGATATATCCAAACAGAACGAAGTGATTCTCTATCAATTGGTGTAAAACATGTTTCAGTCATTAATTGAACTGCTTCATCATTTGACAAAAATCTTGCTTCAAAACAATATGGATTATCAAAGTCGATTTTTGAAAAAATAACCAAATCCAAATTGGAAGTTTCACAGTAATTTGTGTCTTTGAAAAAGTCAGGAACATCAGTTAAAGGAATCGGATAACTACTTTTTCCTTGCATAAAAGCTTCTGGTAAAGAATATTTACCACTTTCAATAATATGATGCCGTAAATTAGTATTATTACTTACTGCACCTATCTTATAAACTATTGGAATAGGAAAATAATCCATCACAGGCTTTTTGTCAAAATAGAAAAAAGTACGATCGTTACTGATTATAGATGCGTGACCAACAGAAAGTAATTTTGAGAAATAAGTAGTCTTTCCTGAACCAGCATTTCCTAGAATAGCAATACCGTAGTTGTTGGTAATTAATGAAGTGGCATGCATGAAAATTTTGTTTTTGTTTTCCTGTAATCTAACCAAAATTTCACGGATTAATCTAAATACGTATTTAGTAGTATCTTTAATACCATCTCCAATTACAACAAAAGACCGTTCTGCCATCTTTACAACGATATATTTGTCAGGCATTTGCATAAAGCATATATCCGTACCAATAGTTGCTTTAATATGATACTCTTTCTCAAAAGTCAAAATAGTTTGACTTTCTTCAGCATTTAAAATTTTTTCCCTTAATTCAGAAAACAAATTTGCATCTTCAATGTACTCAATTTCTATAGAAGTACTCGACGGTATGGCTTTAATTGGTTTCGAATAAGAAAATTGTGCGATGTGAGAAATTTGATTATTCATCAGCTTTGATGAATTACTGATAATCGTAAAAGTATATCCCAGAATCGAATAGGATACCTTATTGCCAAACATAGAACTCCCTCCTTATTAAAGTAATATGGGGTAAATTTATAATATTTACTTACGTCGTGAGTATATAATCATTTTTAAATTATGTCAAGCTAGAACGTGCGTTTACATAACCATGCAATTTAATAAAAATTTTATTGAATACAACCTCAGAAGTTGGTATAATTAGAAAATAAAAAGAGGGATATTATATGTTTGAACAATTCATAAAAGACTGTTATGATGAAGCTGTCAAATTAAAGGAACAGTTTAAAATAACTGAAAATAAACCATGGACAGCATTAACAGTTACAAATGAAATGATTGTTCAGCTAGGGCATTACTGTTTTATCATTTGTGATACTGAATATACTAAAGAAAAAGGAAGAAATATCATAAATCCTAAAGATGAATTAGCGGATATATTACTTCAACTCTGTGCCTTGTGTAATAAATTAAATATTAAAAAAGAAAGATTAACATCATATGAAATAACATTTGATAGTATTTCCGAAGCTATATTAATGTTAAATGTATTATTAGGGCAAATAACAGAATCTATAATGGAGATAGAGGGATATAGACACGATAAAAATAGAGAAGGTTATAATACAAAAGATGATTTTATTATAGAAAGAATTAATAAATGTTTTTCTATAATATTTTCGATTTCAGAACGACAAAAATATGACATGATAGAAGAATTTTACAAAATGAAAGCAAATGCAATAGCTTTTCTAGAGAGCTTTAAGGAGGTAAATAAAAATGTATAAATATCCCATCGTTGATTTACACGCAACATGGCTAGTTTTAAATCCAATACAGGGTTGTCCTAATAGATGTAAGTATTGTTTCTTAAATGGAGTACAATTAACAGGAGTAAAGCCAACTGAATTAGTTTCACCTGCAGAAGCAATTGATTTATTAAAAAATTCTGTATTGTACGACCAACAGATTCCTATATGCATTGAATCACAATCAGATGCATTTGCAACACCTAGTAATATACAATATGTAAAAGAGTTAATAAAATTAATGCATGAAAATCAAATTATAAACACTAAAATTTTTATTACGAAATGTAAAATTCCAATTGATTTTATCGAATATTTAAAATCATATAAAGAATTAGGACATAACTTTATATTCTTTTTAAGCTACTCTGGACTAGATAATGATATAGAAATG
>CAZTCE010000146.1:0-3667 GCA_964612205.1 uncultured Eubacteriales bacterium
TTATAAATTTCCTCCTTAATTTTTTTATATTTTTAAAATTTTAAAGTCATTCGATGATTACATTTTATCTAATTTTATTCAAAAAATCAACATGTAATCTTATTTATTTTTTTGAGCTGTTATAGCTTCTAAAATTGACTTTGGAACTTCCTCGTGATGACTTGGTTCCATTGAATATGTTCCTCTACCTTGAGTTCTAGATCTAAGATCTGTTGCATATCCAAACATTTCTGAAAGCGGAATGAAACATCTGATTTCTTGCATTCCATTAACAGCTTCCATACCTTCAAGTCTACCTCTTCTAGAGTTAACGTCACCAATAACATCGCCCATGTACTCTTCTGGAACTACTATTTCAACTCTCATAATAGGTTCTAGTAGAACTGCACCGGCTTGTTTACAACATTCTTTGAATGCCATAGAAGCAGCAATCTTGAATGCCATTTCTGATGAGTCAACTTCGTGGTAAGAACCATCAACTAAAGTAGCTTTAACGTCTACAACAGGATATCCAGCTAAAATACCAGTATTTGTAGCTTCTCTGAAACCATCTTCAGTTGGTTTGATGTATTCCTTAGGAACAGCACCACCAACGATTTTGCTTTCAAATTGGATTCCTGAACCTTGCTCAAGTGGTTCAAGTTCGAACCATACGTCACCGTATTGTCCTTTACCACCTGATTGTCTGATAAATTTACCTTGAGCTTTAGCTTTCTTTCTAATTGTTTCTTTGTATGCAACTTGAGGTGCACCAACATTAGCTTCAACTTTAAACTCTCTCTTTAATCTATCAACAATGATATCTAGGTGTAATTCACCCATACCAGCAATAATTGTTTGACCAGTTTCTTGGTCTGTGTAAGTTTTGAATGTAGGATCTTCCTCAGCAAGTTTTGCTAACGCAATACCCATTTTTTCTTGGTCAGCCTTTGTTTTTGGCTCAATTGCGATAGAAATAACTGGCTCAGGGAATTCCATTGATTCAAGTATAACAGGAGCCTTTTCATCACAAAGTGTTTCACCTGTTGTAACATCCTTCAAACCAACTGCAGCAGCGATATCACCAGCATAAACTGTGTCGATATCTTCTCTGTGGTTAGCATGCATTTGAAGAATTCTTCCAAGTCTTTCTTTTTTATCTTTATTTGCATTAAGTACTGATGTACCAGCATCAAGTTTACCAGAATAAACTCTGAAGAAGCAAAGTTTTCCAACAAATGGATCAGTTGCAATCTTGAAAGCAAGAGCTGCAAATGGCTCATCGTCTGAAGCTTTTCTTTCTTCTTCTGCTCCTGTATCAGGATTTACACCCTTAATAGCAGGAATATCAAGTGGTGAAGGCATGTATTCAAGTATAGCGTCAAGCAATTCTTGAACACCTTTGTTTTTGTATGAAGAACCACAGCAAACTGGAGTAACTTTACAAGCTAATGTTCCAGCTCTTAAACCTTTTCTAATTTCTTCTGCAGTTAATTCTTCGCCTTCTAGATATTTCATCATCAATTCTTCATCTTGCTCGGCAGCAGCTTCGATCATTGCTAATCTATATTCTTCTGCTTTAGCTTTTAAATCTTCAGGAATATCTGTTTCTTCGATTTCTTTTCCTAGATCATCTTTATGAATGAAGGCTCTCATTTTAATAAGATCTACAACACCTTTAAATTCATCTTCTGCACCAATTGGTAATTGTATTGGAACAGCATTTGCATGTAATCTAGTTTTCATTTGCTCTACACAATTGTAGAAGTTAGCACCAATTGTGTCCATTTTGTTAACGTAACACATTCTTGGTACATTGTATTTATCTGCTTGTCTCCAAACAGTTTCAGATTGTGGTTGAACGCCACCTTTAGCACAGAATACTGTAACTGAACCATCAAGAACTCTAAGAGATCTTTCAACTTCAACTGTAAAGTCAACGTGACCTGGAGTATCAATGATATTGATTCTATGATCTTTCCAGAAACAAGTTGTAGCAGCAGAAGTAATTGTTATACCTCTTTCTTGCTCTTGAGCCATCCAGTCCATTGTTGCTGCACCTTCGTGTGTTTCACCAATTTTATGAACTTTTCCTGTATAGAAAAGTATTCTCTCAGTTGTTGTTGTTTTACCAGCATCAATGTGAGCCATAATTCCAATATTTCTTGTTTTTTGTAATGAAACTTTTCTTGGGGTAGCCACTATATTTTCCTCCTTCTTTAATTTGTCAAATGTATAAATTCATTAGAATGCCATTAACATCTCGCAACGTGTAATTCTATACACTTTAAACTGTTATTTCGCAAGGTGCGAGCTTTTAAGCATATATTTTCGAATCAAAATCAGTGATTTTTGGAATTTCTTTGGTGGTCGCGGGCGCGGAAGCGTATTGAGATACGCTGAGCACTAAGACAATCAAAAACTAATTTAAATTCGAAAACTCTGTTATTTCGCTTTCAAAGTTGTAGATTGCGGAATTTTGAAATACCTGCGAGCGCGGAAGCGTATCGAGATACGCTGAGCACCAAAGGTGTTTCAAACATTTCGCAAGGTGCGACTTTCAAAGCGAAAGAACTACCAGCGATAATGAGCAAAAGCCTTATTAGCTTCAGCCATTCTATGAGTATCTTCTTTCTTCTTGAAAGCTCCACCCATTCCATTTATAGCATCCATGATTTCGTTAGCAAGTCTTTCTTTCATTGTTTTTTCGTTACGTTCTCTAGAATATCTAACTAACCATCTTAATCCTAATGCTTGTCTTCTTTCAGGTCTAATTTCCATTGGAACTTGGTATGTTGCACCACCAACTCTTCTAGCTTTAACCTCAAGTACAGGCATTATATTTTCCATAGCTTCTTCAAAAGCTGCAAGTGCATCTTTACCAGTTTTCTCTGAAACTATATCAAATGCACCATAAACAATTTTTTGAGCTACTGTTTTCTTACCATCTTCCATAACGTTATTGATAAGTTTTGTTACAACTTTACTATTGTAAACTGGATCTGGTAAAATTTCTCTTTTAGCTATATAACCTTTTCTTGGCACTGTTCTTCCCTCCTTATAAAACTAACATACTATAAATACCGTATGTCAAGGTACTCTGAAGGATTATCCTTCATTAAGTGCTTAATATATTACTTCAAATATTGGTGACCAAAGCAGCCACGATTTTAGTTTATATAAAAAGCACACTTCTAAAAATTGATATGAGCATTAAGCTTTCTTAGGCTTTTTAGCACCATATCTAGAACGTCCTTGCATTCTATCCTTAACACCAGCTGTATCAAGTGTACCTCTGATAATGTGATATCTAACACCTGGAAGGTCTTTTACTCTTCCACCTCTGATAAGAACAACACTGTGCTCTTGAAGGTTGTGTCCAACACCTGGGATATAAGCAGTAACTTCTTGTGTGTTTGTTAATCTAACCCTAGCAACTTTTCTTAAAGCTGAGTTTGGTTTTTTAGGAGTAGTTGTTTTAACTACTGTGCAAACACCTCTTTTTTGTGGGCTTGAGCTATTTGTTACTTTTTTCAATTTTGAGTTATAACCTTTTTGTAAAGCTGGAGCCTTTGATTTAGAAGTTTTGTCTTGTCTACCTTTTCTAACTAATTGATTAATCGTTGGCATCTTTTTGGTTCACCTCCTTAACTATTTCTTATTAATATCGCATCTTACAATGCAGTCA
>CAZTCE010000147.1:0-3649 GCA_964612205.1 uncultured Eubacteriales bacterium
ATATATATGCAGTTGGAATTTATTTTAGAACATAAATATAAAAAGAAAAATAAAAAAGTCCAGTTAACATCCAACAAGATGTTAACTGAACTTTTTTATTATGAAGACTAATTTTAATCTAAATAATCCAATCCCAGAACATACTGACAATTATCTTCGTCTACCACTATGGGATAATCGAGTTTTACAATTTTACTCGAACGAACCTGAGACACACCACGGAAGAAACTTTTATCTGCTACAATACCATCCAGATAAACATCTTCTCTGAATGTTACTGCCAGTTTAAATGTTTCAAAGTCAATCTTTCCAACGGCTCTCGAATAAAAAGAGTAATCAGAAAGCAAAAATAACTTTTCCCGCCTTAACACATTAACAATCTCCTCCTTATATTCTTCATCTCTTGGCGAATATTTTCTAGGAAACTGCATACACCGAGTAAGCAAAAAGCGAATCCAAGCAGCGTCATATATGCCGTTTTTATTAAACTCACCAAAATCAAACGACATGTCATGAGCTACGAATTGCATGAGAATATTGCATGGTTTCCTAAAAGGAAATCTGCTGACTCGCTTTTCAATCTCGACATCATAAGTGTTCATAAAAATAGTTTTTCGTACATCCAAAACTTTCAGTCTTAGTTCACTCTCACCATTGCATCCATTCGCACATTCATGGACATTCTGAATTTTCATTCTCAAATTTTTGCATACTACATTCTGCAAAAAATCAAGAATATCATCCGCACCAATACAATTTACCAAAATGTAACTCATATTCACAACCTCCTATCGGTGATATAGTTGATACTCTAATTGAAAATGTACCAATCGTCACCAATCCTTAATGTGCGTCCATCACTCAAAACCAGTTCTTTCAAAGTGAAAGATTCCTTATACTGTTGCCGAGCTTTTTCCAGTTGAAATTCAAGTACCTCCTTTTTGTTTAAAAATTCATCTAGCAAAGACAAATCTTCTAGCTCCTCTATATGCTTCGTGATAGAATCCAACAAACTATTCATAACTTCAATTTTACGCTTAATCAACAACGTTTCCGACCAAGACACACCATCTTTAGAAATACCTTTTCCAGATTGGATAAGATAAATGCAAAAAGCATTCGGCACATATCCTTCAATGCTATACTGACTTTTCAGAACTTGCCACGGGAAATTGTTAATTGTTCCATCAAAAACATTAAAAATTTCTCTCGGAATCGCCTCCCAATCTTTAGGAATCACCAAAGACAACGCATTGTAACATTCGTTGAAAGTATCAATATCCAGTCCTTCCTCAATAATCTCCTCCCAGAGAAACTCCTTAGCTGTCACCATTCGATTCATGTTGGTATACCTCCTTAAATTATTCTCTACAGAGAACGCCTCTACCATATCAAACCATTATGAGTATATCACAATTTGTAAATTATGTCAACATGCAATTTGTGCACGAGGACTACACAATTTGTGCCACGAGGACATCAACGTGGCACAAATAATGCACTATATGTTTTTTCGAAGCTCATTTCTCAATTCTACCATATCTGAATCATTCCAGAAAAATAATATTTTATTTTCTGCAACAGTAGTTCCAAGTGGTTTATCGCCTAACACAAACAATGCAAAAGTATCAGCAATGTCTTCGTGAAAATAATTAGAAGAATATTCAGTCACATAATTATTTGGATTTTGAACATAGTCGTCAAAGCCAACCGTTCCAATATCTTTCCAAAACTGATTGTAAAATCTTTCTCTAAAAGATCCACTAACAAAAGTATTTATATCGTGAATATCCTCACCACTACTCAAATTTATTTGTGTTTCATCTTCCAAAACAATATGACCATATTCATGTAAAATAGTATATGTCAACTTGCTCCAATCTAGTTTATTTCCATTTTCATCAAAAACATCATAATAATCAATGTTGATTGAAAATCTAGTATTGTCAACTTCACCACTTGCATCATTCATTGTTGCAGCATAAGCCAAAATATTACTATGTCCATCTGTAAAGATATTAAATTCAGCAATCTTCAAACGCAATTCCTGTGGAATAATATTGCATATATAATTCCAAACTGATGCATACTTTTCATTTTCAATAATCGCATCACCAGAAACAACAGGATAAGTCGCTAAAGCATTTCCTATGCCAGCTGAATAACTGTTTATTGTTACAAGGAACGGCGAATAATCAAAAGATATATATTTATTATAAATTGTATCTTCCCAACTTTGAGAAATATCACCTTCTTCAGATTCGTACGAAGTTGTAGGTTCTCCATACATACCACAAATTAATTTATTAACTTCATCTGCTGTATAACCAGTTTCTTCAGGCTTAATTTCTATACGTTCAAAATATCCGTTACGATAAATGTAATATGTGTTCATTGGTTTATTTCCATTAAACCATTTCATAGAATACAAATATGTTTCATAAGTATCTGTCCACCATTCGCCCGATTCAATATATGTATCCACCAACATTCCTTTTTTACCGATATATGCTTCGCTCTCCGAAAGCGATACTCCAAAATAAATTATATTTTCATAATTTTGAGTATAAACAAAATTTTCTTTACCTTGCATTATATTTTCAATATAACTGCTATCTTTAGAAATGATTTCATTAACTACATCTACAACAATTTTTCTCGCATTTTCAAGCTCTGTCAAATCAATATAATCTGCTGTATCCATAACCGAATGATAAAAATAACCTCTATCTTTTTGCGTTAATAAAACCGCTGGAACACTTATAAGTTGAAAAGATGAATGATCACTTGCAGTTTCAGTATCAATTTTTAAATTGCTATTTTTTTCAAGAAACAAATCGGTTAACCAATTTGTTTTTCCATCCATAGTGCAAATAGAAAATCCACTTGTGCCTTTGCCACCAAGCATATCAATGTCAATATTTCCTAAAATTCTATTAGCTTCATTTTCACTAAGCAAATTGGTGTAATATCTAGAACCACCTTTTCCATTTTCTTCATCTGTAAAACTAATAAAACGTAGTTCAATGTCAGAAGAAACATTTTTCAAACTATCAGCAACCGCCAAAAGTGTGACAACACCTGAAGCATTATCATTTGCGCCATAAGAAGTTGCAACACTATCGTGATGTGCAGATATTATTAAAATATTCGCATCATCTTTCTTGGCTTTCTTTATTGCAACTACGTTATTTCCAATTTTCTCTTCTTCATTTTTATATTGTTGCACAGAAACTTCATAGCCCATTTTTTCAAATTTTTCTTTTATGAAATTGCTTGCCATCTCTTCACCCGAAGAACCAATAGGACGTGGCATACTAGTTAATGTTTGCAAATCATTTTTCATTATATTTACAAGATCAACATTCTTCTTTGGCGTAAAACTCATAGTTAATATTACTACAACAATTAAAACAATTAAAATTATTGCTAAAAATTTAACACTTTTTTTCATATCTAATCCCCTCTCTAACATTATTTATGTTCTACTTTTGTTAGACCAAATTAAAAATAAAAAAGTTTTTACAATAAAAATTTTATTCTAATCAGCACCGGATATAACAAAAAAGCCACGAGGTTAAGTCTTTGAAGTGGTAAAATAATTTCATAGGAGGAAAAATTATGCCAAGAAATAGAACAGAACCAAATA
>CAZTCE010000148.1:0-660 GCA_964612205.1 uncultured Eubacteriales bacterium
CTATGATATATTTATATTAGTAAAATTATTTTCGGAGGGATGCAAATGAAGAAGACTGGAATAGTTCTATCGATTATTATTGTGGTTTTATTGTTAGCAGTTGGAAGTGCGTATTTTATAGATAAAAATCGTATGGTTAATAATGAGCCGGTTATATTTAGCACTTGGGGATTTGATTACTCATATCCAGAAGAAAAATTTCGGAAATGGAAACATAACAATTGTCACTTCTTTAGAAGATAAAATCGGTAGTAATTCTGCATGGTGCGGAACATTCAATTTGATATGGAATGATTTAAAAAATGATTTAGCTAAGCAAGATATAATTTTTGCTGAAAACTCAAGTATTGTTGAAAATCTAAACAAAGGTACTTTCACAGTAAATGAATTATCTGAGCAGAGCTATTATAAAACTTATGGAAAGCCATCTTTAGAGTTAAAATCACAAATTGAAAAAGCGATTAAAGCAAAGTTCAATGAAAAAAGTGATATTCTTGATGACTTTGATTGGAGTAGCAGTTCGGATAAAAATTATTTTTTGTATGCAATGTTAAAGAAAGATTTTGAATATCCAAAAGTGTTTGATAAATTAGAAAATGGAACTTTTGAAAATTATAATAATGTAAGATTTTTTGGAATTAATAATAAAACAAAAGATCA
>CAZTCE010000148.1:670-3631 GCA_964612205.1 uncultured Eubacteriales bacterium
ATTCTGAAAACGATTTTGCTATAAAAATTTCAACAAAAGATAATGACGAAATAATAGTGTCTGTTGGAAATGATAAAGATAGTTTTTTAGATATTTACAATGAGATATTGAATGATAGCAAAAAATATACAGGAAGTAGTAGATTTAATGACTATGATACTTTTAAAATGCCATATATTAGCTTTGATTTAAAAGAAGAAATAACAGAAGTTGAGAATAAACCATTTTATTTTTCAAATGGTGATGAATATATTATTCAAATGGCATTGCAAACAATAAAATTTGATTTAGATGAAAAAGGTGGTAAAATCAAAAGCGAAGCAGGAATGATGGTGAATAAATCTGCAATGATTGTAACTGATAAGCCAAGGAACTTTAATGTAGATAAAACTTTTACGATATTTTTGATTGAAAAAGAAAATGACTTGCCATATTTTGCTTCTAAAATATCAGACATATCAACTGTGCAAGGCAAAGTAAAAGCTATAAGTGTTGAGTAGAAGAAGTTTATAAGTATTATAAAAAATATTGAAGTTTCGTAGAGTAAACAACTATACGAATAGTGTAAGCTATGATCCAATTAAAAAGTATATTGGTTATATGCTAATAAATCTTTCGGATAGTAATACCACAACAACTACAACATTATTCTTATATGAAGAGCGTGCTCCTGTAACGATGCTTGTGTCACCAGGCAAAATTAAATCAACAGTTGCGGGACAATATAATAGTTCTGAAATAACAATTATAAGTTCTACATATCCAGGTGTAAATGATTCAGCAATAAAAGTTATAGATGCATCATAATTAAATATTAAATACTAATAACTAGGTAATCACTTTAAAAAGTGATTACCTAGTTATTTTTATGTATTAAAAACTCCTCATAAAAATTTACCTTATATAAATGGTACAGTTGGCGATATTGTGCTAATTGATATGAGTTATCCTTATTCTAGAAAGTGTTTTATGAATAAAATAGATATGAAAAGCCCCCATGAAAATGAAATCATGGGGGTAAAAAAGTATAGTGATACTTAATTAGCGAGTTCTTTCAGGATTGTCATATCAATCTTACTTTCGTTGTAGATTCGATCTGTAATTTTTCTGTCGATATTGAAACCAGCGAGTTTCAAGCATTCCAGCATAGCGTAAGTGCTATGACCATGGTATCCGGTTCGGACTTCGGAAAGCATCACGGTAATGTTGTCGGCATGAATGCGAAGCGGGTAAAACTTTTCATCCTTTCTGTTATTCGGAATATTCGAAAGGTTCTGCTTGAGCTGAGCCGAGGTGAAACGAATTTCAAAAGGCAAATCATCGATGAAATCTTTGAAGAGATCAACGATAACATCGACGTTACCGGTTTCAGAGTAGAAACGGATTTCTACATTTCGTTCGGGCGTTTGGCGGAGATTATCGAGTTTGTGAGATTCCGAGCAGAACTTAATGGTGTCCATAATAAAAGGACCTCCTTATAAATTTTTTACATGCTTATTCTAGCATGCAGAACTAGAAATGTCAACATTTTTTGTACACATTAACGCGAATCGCTTCAAATATTGTGGCAAAAGAGATTGACGAATGTGTTTTTTTGTTGTAAAATGCTTGGTAGAGGCGAAGAAGAAGAGGAGTAACAATTTTGCTTTATTTCAGAGAGGGAATGTTTGCTGAAAATTCCTATAAAGCTTTTGTGAAGACACTTTGGAGCTGATTTGTGATTAAGCAAATCCGAGTCACGTTCGTTACACGTTTAATTGAGAATAAATTTGGGTGGCACCACGAATATATATCGTCCCAAGGATACATAAAAATATCCTTGGGATATTTTTATAAAAAATTACACATATCGTGTTAATTATTCATTTAGTTTAAAAGGAGGAAAATAAAATGAATGAATACAGGACAAATTATTGCCATGAACTTCGTATAGAAGATGTTGGCAAAGAAGTTCGTTTAGCAGGTTGGGTTCAAACAATAAGGGATTTAGGTTCTATGATGTTCGTTGATTTAAGAGATCATTTCGGAATCACGCAACTTGCAATTGAAGATGAAAAAAGTTTAGAACTAATGAGAAAAGTTTCAACAGAAAGCACAATTTCTATAACTGGTAAAGTTGCTGAAAGAAGCAATAAAAATCCAAATCTTCCAACTGGAGATATTGAAGTTATTCCTACTGAAATAAGAATTACAGGAAAATCAAAAAATGTGCTTCCTTTTGAGATTAACATCGATCAAGATGTGCGTGAAGACTTAAGACTTGAATACAGATTTTTAGATTTAAGAAATGAAAAAATACATAATAATATTGTGTTTAGGGCAAAAATAATGAAGACTATTCGTGAAATTATGGATAATATGGGATTTGTAGAAATTCAAACTCCAATACTTACGAGTTCTTCACCAGAAGGTGCAAGAGATTTCTTAGTTCCGAGTAGACTTCATCCAGGTGAATTTTATGCACTTCCACAAGCACCGCAACAATATAAACAACTTCTTATGATGTCTGGATTTGACAAATATTATCAAATCGCACCTTGCTTTAGAGATGAAGACCCTCGTGCAGATAGATCACCAGGAGAGTTTTATCAACTTGATTTAGAGATGTCTTTCGCAACTCAAGAAGATGTTTTGCGTGTCGTTGAAAACGTTGTATTAAACACTTTCAGAACACACACAAATTGGAGTGTTAGTGAAGATGGCTTGATTAGAATTCCATTTAAAGAAGCAATGAGAAAATATGGCTCTGACAAACCTGATTTGAGAAATCCTTTGGTCATTGAAGATGTAACTGAACTTTTTGAAAATACTGAATTTAATGCTTTTAAAGATAAAGTCGTTAAAATGATTGTTGTTCCAAATTGTGCAACGCAAACAAGAAAATTCTTTGACCAAATGAGCGAATTTGCTGTAACAGAAGGTGGAGCAAAAGGTTTAGCTTATGTAAAAGTTGAAGAAGAT
>CAZTCE010000149.1:0-549 GCA_964612205.1 uncultured Eubacteriales bacterium
GTTTTATTATGTTTATTATTGCAGTAAAATTGAATATTATTCTTATATATTCTTGTAGTCTTGCTAGTTCTGGTATTTCTCTGCACATCTTTGATATATTGATTTCACCGTCTTCTAAAAGTGTCGTTCCTTGGTATTCGGTTTTTTTCCAGCTTAATTTTAAATCGTACATTTTTTCTTCTTTTCTGTTTTTTAATAGTTCAAAAAAACCTTTCTCTGCTCCCTCTAAAGCTTTGAAAATTTCATTTTTTGATAATTCGCCAGATATATTTTCCATTAAGTCGTTTATATTACTTTTAATGTCGTTTTCTGTTTCTTTTGGGTTTATTTCTTCGCTTGTTCCCCAGTATTTTTCGTTAGCTTTAATTGTTCCGCTAGTTGTAGCTTTTTCTATATCTCCACTTGTAGGTATTTTATTTGCAATATCGTCCAATTTTCCGTTTGCATTGTCTATATTTTGATTAATATTTTTAATACCAGTTTCTAATTTTGACAAATCTGTTGTAGTACTTTCAGTTATACCGCCAGTTGTATCTCCAGTTGTACCGC
>CAZTCE010000149.1:649-3606 GCA_964612205.1 uncultured Eubacteriales bacterium
CAGTTGTATCTCCAGTTGTATCTCCAGTTGTACCGCCAGTTGTATCTCCAGTTGTATCTCCAGTTGTACCGCCAGTTGTATCTCCAGTTGTTTTAAAATAACCTACATCGCCACTAGCACCTGAAACGCCTCTTATAAAGCCAGGACACACTATCCTAGTGCCACTCATTGTAAATGGTACATGATAATAAATAGATTGAGTTTGCATACAAGCTACGTTTGAAATTGTCAAAATAGTATTATCGTCATTTAGACTACTTGATCTCATTTGTGTAGAGCAAGTGATATTAGATTTATTATTAACTTTTTTTATAGTTTCAAAAGCATTATGTGAACTAGTTGTTAAATCTAGTTTAACATAATATATATAATCTTCATCATCTCCATAACAGCTAAAAGTTAAACCACTAGAATTGTTATCAACTCGACTTAATTTTAAAAAACCTAGGTTATCAACATTATTTGGAACACTAACATTGCTAAAAGTAAAATATATATATACATCGCTTGAATTTGCACTTAAAAAAGTTATTAAATTTACATTGCTTAATCTTGATAAATTATTTTCTTTCAAAACTTGATTTAAATATGTAACATAAAAATTATAATCACTTTTTGTTAAAGTTTTTAAAATTTTAGTTGCATTACCTTGATACGAAGATAAACATTGTGCACTTTGAAAATGATTAAAAGTATATTCAATATATTCTTGAGTTATATTAGCTTGCGAGGTTGTACCTAAAAATAATATAAATATCAAAGAGGTAAAAAATATTAGTTTAATTCTTTTCATTGATTTTTGCCCCCTTAATTTTAGAATATGTTACGAACGAAAGACGTAATGAATGTTATACATGTAATAAAAATTAATATTACTATTAAAGTGTTAGTATTTTGTAAATTTTTATTTATTTCTTTTAATTCTTCTATTTGTTCTGTTTGCAGTGTTTGTGTAGAATAATCATAATAATTTGGCATTTTAATTCTCCTTTCCCGTTGCTGCTCTTACTATCATTCTTACTAGTCTTTCTATTAGTCCTATTAAAATACTTATTGGCATACAATATTTAACTATTATTGCTATTTGGTTTATGATTTCTTGATAGTCCATTTTTAAGCCTCCTTTTTGTATTTTATTATTTTTTTTATTTGTGACACTACTGCAAATGTGTCGTAACTTTCATATAATTCTACTGTGTGTATAAACCAACTCCATCTACTTATTTTGTAATTTAATTTTAAGCTTGTTAGCTCTTCGCAACTTTCCATGTCTACAAATTGATTTATTGTTATTGAACCTAATATTTTTTTGCAAAAAATTATTTGTCCAGATAATCGCAGGTAGTCTCTTATTATTTTTGGGCATTTATTGTACATTTGACAAGTTCCAATTATCAACACTCCCAACTTTCTTAGCTGACTTAAGTAAGCTAAGAAAGTTGGGTCGGAATTTCCAAATAATTCAGACAATACGACGTGCATTTCGTCTATAAAAATTACATATCCGTTTTCGTTTTTTTCTTCTAGATGTTTTTTTAATACTTCAATTAGTTCTTCTGCTGTTTGAAAATATATTGTTTCGTTTTTAATTCCTTTTATTTTTGTGTTTGATATAAAAAGTGCTTTTGGGTGTTTTTTACAAATATCGTAACAGTTGTTAACTGAAGATAATGTTTTCCCGCTTCCGAATTCTCCCATAAACGCCCATATACCGTAATATGGGAATGTTTTCTTTTTGTTTTTATTTCTATAAAGTGTTGTTTTTATTATATTTATAGGGTTTTTTGTACCTTTCATTTTTTTCTCCTTTTTGTTTAATAAAAAGACACCCTAATGGGTGCCTTTTCTTAACCTCTTCCACCTTTTGTGGCTCTAGTAAATCTAGCATAAACCCATTTACAGCCATACCAAACTAGTATCAAAGGTAATGCAACCTTTACACCTGTGGCAAAAAGTGTTACGATGTCGGTCGCTGTAATAGCTTCTTGTAAAGCTGTTACAACCGGTGCTAATGTAACTCCGTCCATAAAATCTCCACTCATCCTTTCTTTATCCCCTTTTAAAATATTTATATCAAATGTGCTTTTTCACATTTAATATCATTGAATTAAGTATTTTTATTTTATGTTGTTTAGGTTTATTGTTCTTGTTGATGCATTGAAATTAAATTCTCCTATACATTCTTTTAGAAAAGCTATGTTTTTATTTGCTATATTGTCATATTGTTCTTTATTTATGAATTCTATAACACATTGTTTATCTGATATATACTGTACTTGATAATATGTTTGGTCTTTCTTTTTTGAATAAAACATATTTATACCTACAAAAATTATTTTCTTTTCCATTTCTTATATCTCCTTTTTTTTATACATTTTTATATTGGTGTTCAGATCATCGTTTTCTCTATCTGTTGTTATTGTTATTGCTTTTATTTCTGGTTTTATCATATGAATTATTTTTAAGCAATCTATTATTTCTTTACATATTGTTTCTTCTAAGTCTTCTTTGTTTTCTAATTCTATAACTTCCATTTTTTCTTCTCCTTTCACGTTTTATTTTTACTTTAAAAAATCTGGTGAGCTCTTTCCAGATTAAAACGAGGTGTAAAAATCGGATATTCCGATTGATTACAAAATAAATTTTATAGGAATTTCCGATAAATGTCAATATCGGAATTGCCGATTTGCTAAAATTTTTATGTGAGGTGTAAAAAAATATGAATTACAGAATAAAAGAAATAAGAATAGACAGAGATTTAAAACACAAGGATATAGCTAAAATTTTAAATATATCACAAAGTACATACAGTGATATTGAAAATGAAATTAGTTCAGCAAAAGCAGAATATTTAATACCATTATCCGAATTTTACAACGTATCTGTTGATTATCTACTAGGCTTAACCGATATTTCAAAACCGTATCCAAGAAAAAAAGGGCTTTAATCCCTTTTTT
>CAZTCE010000150.1:0-3490 GCA_964612205.1 uncultured Eubacteriales bacterium
CTCCATATATCTTCACAGCAAGAAATGGTATTTATATCATTGATTTACAAAAAACTGCAAAGAAAATTGATGAGGCTTATGCAGTATTAAAAGGTATTATCGACGAAGGAAAAACAATTATTTTCGTTGGTACAAAAAAACAAGCACAAGAATGTGTTAAAGAAGAAGCTGAAAGATGCGGAATGTACTACGTTAACAACAGATGGTTAGGTGGTATGCTTACAAACTTCAAAACTATCAGAACTAGAGTTGAAAGATTAAAAGAGCTTGAAAGAATGGCTGAAGATGGTACTTTTGAAGTATTACCTAAAAAAGAAGTTATCAAATTAAAACAAGAAGCTGAAAAATTAGAAAAGAACTTAGGTGGAATCAAAGAAATGACTGAAATTCCAGGTGCTATGTTCGTTGTAGATCCTAAAAAAGAAAGAAATGCTATTGCAGAAGCTAGAAAATTAGGTATCCCAGTTATCGGTTTAGTTGACACTAACTGTAACCCAGAAGATGTTGACTACGTTATTCCTGGTAACGATGATGCTATCAGAGCAATCAAATTAATTGTTGAAGCTATGGCAAATGCTGTTATAGAATCTAGACAAGGTGAGTCTATGGTTAAAGCTGAAATTGATGATGAAGACATCACAATGGAAGAAATGGTACAAGAATAATAAAATTTAAGGAGGATTTATTATGATTACTGCAGAACAAGTTAGAGAGCTTAGAGAATTAACTGGTGCTGGTATGATGGAGTGCAAAAAAGTTTTAGAAGAAACTAATGGAGATAAAGAAAAAGCAACAGAACTTTTGAGAGAAAGAGGAGTTGTTAAAGCTGCTAAAAAAGCAGGAAGAATCGCTGCTGAAGGTTTAGTAGAAAGCTATATTCATGGTGATGGTAGAATTGGTGTTTTAGTTGAAGTAAACATCGAAACAGATTTCGCAGCAAAAAATCCAGAATTCAGAGAATTCGTTAAAGATGTAGCTATGCAAATTGCTGCAACAAAACCTGAATATGTTAAGAGAGAAGAAGTTCCAGCTGACGTAATCGAAAAAGAAAAAGAGATTATCAAAGCACAAGCACTTAACGAAGGCAAGCCAGAAGCTGCAATTGAAAAAATCGTTACTGGTAGAATTGATAAATTCTTTGCTGAAGCTTGTCTTTTAGAGCAAGATTTCATTAAAGATCCAGATAAAACAGTTCAACAAGTTTTAACTGAAAAAATCGCAAGCATTGGTGAAAACATAACAATCAGAAGATTTGTTAGATTTGAAAGAGGCGAAGGAATCGCTAAAAAAGAAGAAAACTTTGCTGAAGAAGTTATGAAACAAATTAATGGCTAGTTTTTATTCTGAAATATAAAAGGAAGGATTTTATACTTTATAAATTGTGGGGGCAGATAAAAATAGTCTGTTTCCACAGTTTATAAGAATTAAGATACCTTCCTTTAAATTTATGTTTAAAACTTTTATTATACAAATGTTGAGCAAATAAGGAGGAATTGTTATGGCTCGAAAAAGAGTTACAAATGTAGCCAAGAAAGATAACGAAGACGTAGCAAGAAATAAATATGGCAAATGGGCATATTTCATTTTGTATGCTTTGGTAATTGAGGTTGCTTTTTGCTTAATTTATGGTTGGCTTTCAGGCAACACAGGGTTTAATAAAATTAGTGACAACGTTGTTACAGCATTATTGCAGAATTATAATTTCGTTTTAGCAACAATACTTTTAGTTCCAGTAATTGCGTATATATACGCTAGAATAAAAAAAGAATTGAATGCTAAATTTTTGAGTGACAATCAAATATTTATGTATGGATTTTTAGCAGTTATAGTGATTTTGTCGGCAGTTATAACTGTGGCTGGAATTGCATATGAAATCAATTCAACTACATATTATGGTTATTATTCAGCGGGAACTGCTACTATGTTTTTATGTGCAGTTGTTATATTTGTGTTACTTGCAATTGTTCTAGGAGTTTTTAAAACAATTGATTTGATGAAAGATAAAAAAGAGTTTTGGAAAGCTATTAAGAAATATTTGCCAATAATTTTGCTAGTTATGTTTTTGATTTGGACATTCATTAGTTGTATGCTTGCACCAGAAGTTGCGGACGATGTTATTGGTGCAAAAGCTGCAGAAGAAGCGGGAGCTTCTCCAGATGATGTTTTAGCTAAAACGTTAAATGGTTGCTACAATTTAAAAGATGGATATTGGGCGTTCTTAATGTATGGAACATTTTTCCTTGGTGCTATGTTAATTCCAAAAAATTTGATAAAAGAAAAGAAAAAATTAATCATTACTTTTGTTTGTGCAATAACTTTTCTATCTGTTTTGACTTTAGGAATGTCAATTTATGAAACGTCAGTATATGATAAATATGAAGCAGCATACGAAGATTACAAAGCAAATCCAGAAAAATATGATGAGCAAGGATACACTTTGGAAAACTTTCAAAGTGTTGCAGAACAAGAAACATATGAGGTGTTTACTAAATGGTATGTGTATCCACAAAGAGGGATTTTTAGAAATTCTAATCACTTTGCTTATGTGCTTTGCATGGCAGTTATGGCTTCGGCACTTCTTGCAATCATAGAGAAAAAATGGCTATTCAAATTTCTTTATATAATTGCTTTTACAATTTTACTTGCAATGCTAATTGTAAATAATACATTTGGCGGATATTTAGGTGTGCTTGTTGGAATGGTGGCACTTTTGATTTATGGAATTATAAAATTTATTATTGATATAACTGGAAAATCAGAAGAAGATATTAAAGAAAAAAAGAGAATTTGTTTAATGGAATTTGCAACTTTTACTATTATATTAGTTTTATTTGTGACTTGTTCATTATGCATAAAAGGTTCAAACAAAGAAGCTTATGCGGTTTCTAATATTAAGATTTTTGTTAAAGATATTGGTGTTTTTGGAGGTTATATGACAACTACTGAAAATGCTACATCCGTTGATGTTTCAACATTAGATACTTCAATAACAAAAGCTGGAAGTGGTAGAGGAGAAACTTGGATAAAAGTTTGGGAGCTTATTAAGCAAAGACCACTTTTCGGATATGGACTTGAATGTTTATTATTCCAATTTAGCGGACAATTTGGCATAAATGAAGGCAGAACTCATAATTTATTACTTCAATTATTAGCTACTGTTGGAATACCTGGAACTGTTATGTATTTTCTAGCACTTGCGATTATATTCTTTAGACTTATGAGCAATTGGAAAAATTGGAATGACGTAGAAAAAATTTGTGCTTTTGTTGGAATTGCATATATTGTTACTGCAGTGACGGGCAATTCAACCTATTACACTTCACCATATTTTATGATGTTCTTAGGTTTTGTTGCACTAACTCAGTGGAAGAAAAAAGAAGAATAATTTGAAATGTCGAATTTTGTCGCACAAAACCCTTGAAATGTCGAACGTATTTACTGGATATTTTTGGAAATGGGTATATAATCTTAGTATAGTAAAAAATCTGTC
>CAZTCE010000151.1:0-3464 GCA_964612205.1 uncultured Eubacteriales bacterium
CACGATTGTTAGCTTGGTAATAAAGTATTCATAAGAATACAGTCCCAAGAAGCTGCGAAGTCTTTAGCTTCGTGGTAGTTCACGAGGTATTATTATGTTGGTGTGGAATGCGTATATAGAGAATATCAATAGAAGAGAGATTGAAGTCTATAATATATTTAATCATGGAGGCTTCTACGAAGATCTTTACAGGGCCACTCAGAAGTATAAGAGGGCCTCTAAGGTAGCCACCAAGCTTACTGAGAAGGAGAAGTGTCTAGAAGAGTTTAAGGAGGATTTGCGCCGCAGCCTTCTATATTACTTCTGGTCTAAGTGTGAGTGGGAAATTGTGATGACTTCGTGGCCTACCTATATTGAGCCTTCAGAGCTCCAGAGATTGAATGCGGCCTTTCTAGCTGAAACTGCAAAGTATGGGCACGAACCTAGAGTCTTAGATATTAACCTTAGAGTTGAAAAGAAGGTTGATGTCTATGATCAGGTTATGAGTAACTTTGGGCCCTTTATGGAGTATATTTTAACTCATATCAAGGAAATTAAGAAGCCTAAGAAATACTGAGGACAGGCAGTAGTGAAATATAGAAAATATTTTGGAGGTAACTATTATTAAGCCATTGGATGTAGAAATCAATCAACAGATTAGAGATCGAGAGGTTAGAGTGATTGATGAGACAGGAACTCAATTAGGAATCATGTCTTCTAGAGCAGCTTATTTTGCAGCAAAAGATAGAGATTTAGATTTAGTTAAAATTTCTCCTGCAGCTAATCCACCTGTGTGCAAGATTATGGATTTTGGCAAATTTAAGTTTGAGCAGGCCAAGAGAGAGAAGGAAGCTAAGAGGAATCAAAAGACCATTGAGGTCAAAGAGATTCAACTATCTGTAACTATTGATGTTGGAGATCTTAATATCAAAGCCAAAAAAGCCTTAGAGTTTCTAAGAGAGGGCAATAAAATAAAAGTTACCATTAGATTGAAGGGCAGACAGCAAGCTCATCCTGAGTTTGGGGTGGAGGTAATGAATAAATTCTTCGATCTCCTTAAGGACCAAGCAGTGCAAGACAAGAAACCAAACATTGAAGGTAGGAATATCCTGATGATGCTATCTCCCAAGAAAGGTTGAGAAGGATGTAACTATGTTTAGAAAGAAGATATTGCCTAATACTAGGAAAACCAAAGAGTACCTTGAAGGACTTCCCACCATACACCTAGTGGGTTGCTGGGCCTCTTATGGAGTTAGGTCTTATGCTTTCTCTGGTAGATTTGAAACTATCAAGAGAGTATCTATCCCTTTGGTATATGTGTACGACGACCACAATGGAACTACTGATCAATGGGAGTTGAGGAAGATCACACAGGCTACTTCAGGTATCCCTATTATTTGGACTCAGTCTAAATCAGTTGCACATAAGATTGCTGAATTATATCAAAATAATCTAGAGGCTTCCTCGTGAATGACTTAGGAGTGTGAAATATGAACGTAAATTCTATTGTTTTTAGTAAAAGCTGTTACCAGGGTGATAGAGATAAGATGTATCAAGCTATTGCAACTCAATTATCCTTATTGATGGAAAATGAATATATCTGTAAGATCTATGATGATGATGTAGATATTGTGGTTATTGAATATGAACACAACAACAAACGAGACTACTGGGGTGGACCAGACCTAGAGTGGCTCTCAGAGGACGAGCAGGATGTATTGAGCAACTACAGAGCGCAGTTGTCGGACTCAGATTCTGAAGAAGGTGAATGTGAAAACTAAAAAGATTATTCTGAGGATATGCAGTAAATTATCGTTGACCTTTTCTGGAATTTGATGTATACTATGAGCACCAATAAGGGAGAGGTTCACAAATATTATGCAAATTCAAATTGTAGCTAGACCCATTCAGAAGGTCATTCCTAGAGGATTCTTTTTAGAAAGAAGAGAATACATCTCACCAAAAGCTCTAATTAAGAAAGTTTCGGATTACCAATATGCTGGAGGATATGTACTGGAGGTTCTTAACTGGAACGAATCAGTAGCCAAGTTGGTGCTTACCTCTTACGACGATTCTACCTGCAGTAAATTTATTGGAGATCTACTAATTACCTGTCATAACGCATTCACATTTGATATTAAAACCTTATGAGGAGAGTAGTATGGAAAATTGGAAAACTTGTAATTTCTATGATAAGGAAGAGGGTTGGTGCAAATTAAATTCTAACTGGTCATCTCCTATGCCTGAAATTGTATGTTGTGATGGCAAATGTGCCAACTACACTGCCAAAGAATCCAAGATTTCTCTAAATGTATTCAAGAAAGCTGTGGCAGATATGTTAGAACGAATTCACCAAGATAATGTGGAGATTCACACCTCTTCAATAGAGGAGGGAGACCTAAAAACCTATGTCGAGTGGATGCTTGAGAGACTTGAGGGTGCAGACAGGTGAGAATTAACGACTTAGTTGCAGTAGACTTTGACAGGAGAGATGTAATGATGGTAGAGGCTGAAAAATTAAGAGAGGTTGTTTGTGAAGAACTGAGTAAGTATGAGTTAGTTCAAAACCATCTTGTTATCAGTAATGATCTAGTAGCAGACAGCATTGCACTTAAATTACTAATATTATTGGAGAGGGGTAGCAATGAGTAAGGTTATTAAAATTCAGCCTAAAGTAACAAACGCAGAAAAGGATCTGAAGTTAGCATTCATACAAAATATGAATGGAAACACAAAGTGCAACTTCTGCCAGTTCTTTCAAAATGGAGAGTGCATGTTCACAGACTTTAATAGCAATTTTGGAGAGTGGAAGAACAAACCAAGAGCCTGTAATGCTGCCTTAGAAAAGTTGATGCAGGTACTAAAATCGTAAATAATATTTATTGAGGAGAGGGGTTTTAGTTGACTTCTCTCCTTTATTATTGTATACTAAGGGTAGAGAAATTTGATAGGAGATGATTCAGTGGAAAGATTTCTAGGAAGTCTAACCAGAAATCAGGAAAATAATCCTGTTTACCTGGAATGTGACTGTGGTGCTGAATTGCTGCAGATCTGGACTGAGGAGGATATGGTATATCTATCCTGCCTCGGGGGAGGTAAAGCTGTGGAGGCTGCCACTCCCAAGAAGTTGCTCTATGCAGCGACAAGTCAGGTTCTGGGAGGGGAGCCTGCACTAATTCACTGCACAGATAAGTCTAAATGGTTCCTTGCTCTTATTCCCAGTGACACCACGCCTGAGTGGGCAGTAGGACTGCATAAGAAAACTTTATTTAGAACTAGATGCATTTGGGAGGTTGTATCCAACCACGATAATCTTCTAAAGGTTCAAAAATTAATGAAATCTGAAGAGGATAAGATATTTGAAGACTTGGAGTAATTATGTTAAAAACCCTTAAATTCATTCACCAGCACCCTATTAACTGGAGGGAGCCATTATCTCAGCCTCCCTACTCTCTTACCATTAAAGAAGATGAGAATCTTATATT
>CAZTCE010000152.1:0-3440 GCA_964612205.1 uncultured Eubacteriales bacterium
CTGTTTGTTTGATTTTTACCATTATGAAATTACCTCCGCAAATTGGTTGTCTGATGCCAAATAAATTCCAAGCACGGGATCGTAGTGTGGCTGGTGGTCTAGAATAAAACGACCAAATTTAATAACTATATTTGGAAATTGTTTTAGCCGCTCAATCTTGTCTGCGATTTCTTCTTTATAATAACCGGAGTATATAACGACGTCGTCCTCAGTTTTTTCCCTTAGCTCTGTTATTAGGTTCTTTAAATCTTCCCAGCTATCGAATGGCTCCATACCGCCACAAACAACTGCTTGAGTGATACGGTTGTTCATATATCTTTCAATCAGTAAATCAACGTTAATTTCAATGTTTGGAGCCTTAGCCAGTTCACAATTCTGACATACTTCAACCGGGAAGTTCCCCTCCTTGCAGCATTTGAAGCTGCAAGTGGGGAATCCGATAAGCATCGAGGATTTTTTGTAGTTGACAAAATCTTCATCAATTAGCTGTTTGATAATCATTCTGCGTCACCTCGTGTCCATCTAATATAATGTTGGTTACTACATTTTCGTTTAAATCAACTTCGATATAGTGTGTTAAACCGTCCGTTTGCGATGTGTACTCTAAACAAATCAAATCTTTATCAACATTATAATTTGGAGAATATTGTTTAAAGTATTTTGCCTCACCTTTAAGTCTTTTCAGTACAACTTCGTCAAAATTTATATCTACACCAAGCCATATTGGTTGATAATTATATGTAATAGACGCAGTCCACCTTGGACTGTTTTTGTTTTGACGCTGAACACCAATAACCCCAGATGTATTAGTGTTCTTTCTACCCATATTCATTGCATTTTGATGTGATGTTACGGGGCGTAGATTTGTTTTGCGATTATCCAGTTTGTTGTGGTTCTGATGGTCGTATTTGTTTTCAAAGTCGTCAAAAATCACATTGGCGATATCAATACCATTATTTGATTTAACGCCTTTGGTTACACAATATCCATAGGATTCGTACCATTTGTATTTACGTACTTTATCGACATCCTCATGGTCTATGATTGTTTCGCATTTATAATCTTGGTCTTTATTTTTGATAATAATTTTTGCAATTTCACCGTCAACAATAATTTCGTTTTGGTCGTAAATTGTACTAGATAGTATTCTCCCATATCGATAAATTTGATTATAATGCCGCTTACAATAAACATCTCCTTTAAAACTGCGGGTATTGCGTGTTTCTCCGCAAATAATACAGGGTCGTACTTCTTGTGGCTTATATGGTACATTGTGCACTTCACAATACAGTGTATATAGCCCATTTTCGTTTAAATATTGTCGCAATTTATCGGTACCACACCCAAGAGCTTGTGCCATCAATGTTTGGTTTTTATATTCATAGATAGCGTTTTTAACAGTATCATAATCAAGTTTGACACGCTCAAGTCTTGTTGTATCCCATGTTGTCGGCGTTGGATTATTACTATTGTTTATATCCATAGTTACACCTCTTAAAGATACTGATCATCTCCAATAGCGTACCACTTACGGTTTTTATACTCATCCTTTCTATCTTTAGAATACGTAGAAGTAGCGACCAAGTAGCCCACAATTCTACTCGCCTCATCTACCTTTGGTCTGCCACAAGTAGGACAGACATCACCGAAGAATGTATGTTGTTTTTCGCACAATGACAACTTAGGATTAAACGCAAAATAAATTACACCGCTGTTTGCAATATGATTCAGCAATTCCCAACTTGCCTCCTCTGTAAGTTGAGCGCCTTCAAGAGAAATGTGTAGAATCTGTCCACCTCCTGCTTTTTTATCCAGAATAGACGAAAGCTTGATTCTTTGGTCAATGCTACATTTTGCCATCAAGCTAGTCCACTGATTAGAGTAAATAAATTCTTCATCTCTGCCATAAATAATGTTGTCCTTCTTACAAAGCTTAACGTTGGCTGATTCCGCAGGAATAATTTCCAACGAAACATTATAATCATATCCTGCAGTGTCTTGAAGTTCGTTTACTGTATCCATGATTTTACAAGCGAACTTCACACCCTCGTCTGTATAACTAACACATCCAAATTCGTCTTCTTCTGTCATGCCCATATATTTAATTGCTTCAAACATAGCGGTTAGACCGTTTGTGGTTGTCTGTTTCTCAAGATTAATTACGCCATATGTGTAATTAGGAAGAAGCCCCTTTTCGATATTTCTCTTAATAATATGTCTAATACGATCAAGAACAAGCATATTGAGTTTGGTTCTATCCTTAAGAATCTTAATAAACTTTGTTTTGTCTCCGCTGGCCTCCAACGCAATTCTCATTAAATTGATTGTACTTACTTTAACGGAGCCAATTTCTACAAGGCTGCCGCCAATACTTGACTGAAACTGTTTTTGTTTGGACAGATCATTGAGCATCCGACAGCACGACGCAAGGTTCGTTACGCTATCGCCAACGTAAAAGTTGCTATCATACCATTGTAAATTTTGCTTATTACACCATCTTGCAAACTCTTCATCTACAAATTTGCCGTTCTGGAACAGAAGTGAGTATGTGTAAACAGGGAAGGTATGGAAAACTTCTTTGCGAATTTTACACTCAGTCTCCATGAATACCTTCTGATGTTCAATGATGTCTTCGATGTGGTCAATGACAAAAGATCCATCAGGAAATTGTCGATCGCCAAAGATTTCTGTGATATAGTTTCTATCCATAATCACCAGATTCGTGTACGCGCTTTGCGTAATACGTGTGTGAATTTGGTTCACCTCAAAAATAAATTGCTGGAACATTTGCTTACGATAATACTCTGGGTCTTTCAAATAATATCCCTCTTGTACATCTTTATTCCAAAAATACCATGTATAAATAAAGAAACTTGGCAGTGCACAAGCACCTGCGGTTCTATTTGATACCCACACGATAAACTCTCTTAGATGAGCCATAAAAGTTCCAAGATGCTTAGGTGGTTCTGTATTACTTTTAGGTAAAAAGTATAATCCCTTCTCTGCAAGATTTTGTAGTTCGTATGCGTAGCAATAACTGTAAAATGAAGACGAAGGAGCATCGTGGCAATATAGTGCGCCAGACCACTCATCTTCAAGCCACTTATTTGCGACTTTTTTGCCATACGCCTTTTTAATTTCATAGTAAATCTTATTAAAACTAAGCAACTTTGAATGAGGTTTGTTCATTTCATCTAATAATCCGCGCACATCTTTTGTGTTAGAATTGGCATTGGGATCAATGGTTGCGTTTGCCACATTATCACTATCCATGAAGTTATCAATAAAGTTGGTGTAATCTAACTGTTCTTCGGAAAACCCATTGATTCTAGTTATTTCTTCTCCATATTTTACTTTAAGTTTTTCAACTTGCTTTTCAAAATCATTGTCTAAGTTAATACTAATTTTTTGCTCTATCATAAGGCTGTTTACATCAAGAA
>CAZTCE010000153.1:0-3425 GCA_964612205.1 uncultured Eubacteriales bacterium
TTCGAACCCCGGACCCACTGATTAAGAGTCAGTTGCTCTACCAACTGAGCTAGTGGTGCCTGTGTCAAGACTTTGCCGTTTTCGACATTGCCCGTCAACAAAAAATATTATAGTATTTTTTACTAAGAATGTCAATCTTTTTTTGGTATTTTTGTAATATCTTGCGTATACAGTAATTCGTTATATGTTTTATTTTATTCATTGACCAAATACACTTTCCATTTTTGTCTGCCAAGTTTTAACGCAAACGATTTATCAAAAACTGCATAATCAAAACGATATTTCCCATTAACCGCACTACCAGTATCCATTGCAACAACATATCCTAATCCTTCAATATAAAACTTTGTACCAAGTTTCCAATATTTTGAATCTACCGCAATCGAAACACCAGGAACAATCGGCTTTCCAGAAGCAGTATAACCTAAATTATTACTACACTCATCTGGGCTAGGAGTGTATGCAGTTCCTTCAAATTCTCCAACATATTCAAGCTTTGAATAATCAACAGCAGAATCTTTTTCATCTGGTAAATTATAATTTTGTGGAGCGACACCAGTGGCAGCTGCTTTAAGCAAAGTGTTTTGTAAATTTATATTTGCTTCAATTAACTGCTGATTGTTTTGAGCAACTAACTCAGCCTCAGATAAAATTCTCTCTTGCTCTTTTTCAAACTCTTGCTTTTCTTCTTCCATTTCACTTTTCTTATTTTCAAGTTCAGCAAAACCCAAATTCAAATTTTCAGACTTGGCATAATAATCATTTACTGTTCCTTTTGCATAAACATAAATTCCACACGTTACAACTAAAGTTAGTATAAGCAAAGAAACTAAAGTCATTATTCTATTTTTACTTTTAATTGCTTTTTTTCTATAATTAAATACGGCTTTAATTTGAGAAACTCTATCTCTCCCCATGCTTTACCTCCTCGTATAAATAACTACATCACTTCTTGCTTAATAACTTGATAGTTAGCATACGAACTATCAACATTCTTTTTTAACTCAGTTACTATTTTATTATCGGCAATTATTTCACCATCTTCCATCTTTATCACCGAACATTCAATAGTATAAGCATCATCATCTTTATATACATGCTCAACTTTAGAAATTTCATACTCAGGGATTTCCATTCCTGCATTATAATAGTACTCGTTTTCACTATCATAAATATAATAAAAATCTTCAATTTGAATTGGAGCATCGATTGCTACTCCAGTCAATTCACTAATTATCTCATGCAAATCAGATTTATTAACATATTCAACATACACACCATCAGAATTTTCATTCATATAGCCATTCTTTTCTGCAAATTTCATAGCAACAGCAAGTAAATCTTTTTCAGAATAACTATTTTTTTCAAAATTACCAAGATCAATTATCGATTCCAAATTAGTTTCGCTAACTATTTTCAAAACTTCATTTGAATCTGTAATTTCATTTTTATACCTAAGCAAAATTATACTTATAATTACAAGTACAACTATAACAGATATAGCAATATAAAATAATACATTTTTCTTCATATTTTCCTCCTAGTACCTTAATGCTTACTTATAAATTAAGCACTTTATCTTATATATTTGACTTTCGTAAAACAATTTGTAACTAATTATAATCTAACATAACGATTGATATTTTTCAAGGAGTTTATATATAAAATTGCAACAAAAAAATCAACCAGATTTTTTCTGATTGATTTTTGTATCTGTAGTTTTAAAAAAATCGATTTTTGGTGGAGATGAGGATAATCGAACTCCTGTCCGAAAGCCCTTTCACACAAACTTCTCCGAGTGCAGTTTATCTTTTTAGATTCCTAAAAATATTCACCGACAAACAGGTTAATAAATTTAGTAGTTTCAATTAATACCCACTACCTCAGAAACATTGGTAGCTTTGTTTCCACTTTATTTGACGCTTCAGACTAACCAAGTGGCACATTAGAATGAAACGAAGCCGCACCTAGGCAGCTAAAGCAACTTTATTGTTGTTAATTATTTTTATTCTCACATTTTTTAGATGGCCAAGTGAGAAATCCATCACTCGCTATTTATGTTGCTAGATTTCCGTCGAAACCATTGCATCCCCATATAAGTAGTATTATAACAGAATTAATGAAAAAATCAATATCTAACTTCCTTTAGATATAGACCTTGCGGTGGCAATGTTTTCCCAGCTCTTGTTCTATCACCAGAATCAATTATATTTGGAACATCTTCTACATTAATTTTACCTAAACCAACATCAACAATTGTTCCACAAATAATTCTAACCATATTATACAAAAAGCCATCGCCACTTAACTCAATTTCAATAATCCCATCTTTTTCAAAAAGCTCACACTTAGTTAGTGTCCTAACTGTTGTCTTCCTTTTGTTTCCACCGGAAGACATAAAGCCCTTAAAATCGTGTGCACCTTCAAAATATTTTAAAGCTTTTTTCATATTTAAAACATTTAATCTCGAAGGCATATGAAACTCTCTATATCTGTCAAGTGCCGATGGAAACTCATTATTATTTATTCGATATAAATATGTTTTCCCTTTGCAATTATATCTTGAATGAAAACGTTCTCCGACTTCTTCTGCTTTTTTTACCACAATGCTTTTTTTCAATTTTGAATTTATTGCATACGGAATTTTTTCGATTTCAATTTTTGTGTTTGTATGAAAATTAGCAACTTGCCCAAGTGCATGAACACCTGCATCTGTTCTTCCAGAGCCAATTATTTCAACGGTTTCTCCAGTTATTAATTCGATTGCTTTTTCCAATTCGCCTTGAACACTTTCTTTATCCGGCTGAGTTTGCCATCCAGAAAAGTTTTTTCCATCATATTCAATTGTTAATTTGATATTTCTCAATTACTCTTTCACCTCACACTTAATTTCTGCTTCAAAAGTTTGATTAAACATTGTATAAAAAATATCATCAAGTGTAGCCATTATAAGTGCAAAAACATTATTCAAATTTTTATATTTGCAACTTACTAAAAACACATTGTTCTCATCAAGTTTCACTTTGATATTGTTATTATAAAGCTCATTTAAAATCGTTATCGCAATGTCTTCTAAATAAAGTTCTTCAACAAGTTCACTTTCATCATGCCCGAATTTAATAGCAATTCTGCCAAGTGGTGATATCATGTATGCCTTTTCTTTAAACTCACTCGCCTTTTCTTGTGCAATTCCTCTTATTGCAGTCACTAAATTTGAATAAGCAAATTTAATTATACATTTTTCTTTAATATCATTTAACATTGCTTCATAGTAACTATTTTCATTTATAAGTTTACACATAGAATCCAATTCAAATTTAACTGCATAATTACACAAAAATTTTCCAAATTGATATATAAAGTTACTAATAATTAAACAATTAAATTCCTCATCATCTTCTACAAGCTGATAATCAGAGTATTCC
>CAZTCE010000154.1:0-3413 GCA_964612205.1 uncultured Eubacteriales bacterium
ATATTTATGAATAACATTCCATAAACAACATTATCTCTTTTTATATAAAGTAAATATGAATTAGCATTATCTTTATATAGGATGAATGGATAACCTTTTATTGTGCCACTTTCTAGTTCTTTAAAGATAGAATCGGTTTTAATTTTCGCAATTTCCTTTTGAGAAATTGTTGTTAAATTTTCAAAATAAAATTCATCTAATTTACTTATTTGCATAATGATTGTGTCTTGCAAATTTTTATTTATATTTTCACCTGAAACATAATCGATTGCAGTTGCTCCATCTGGCAAAGCGATTTTTATTCCATATTCAGCGTTTTCATAATATAAATTTGAATTTACTTTTTGATTATATGATTTTATTGTGCTACCTTTTACAATAAAAACATTTTTCTGTGAATTTATATCACCATATAAAATCAAATTTCCACTAATAACAACATTAGTCATGGATACAGTTTTAGCAGCACTTTCACCGATAATCAAATCGCCAAAAATTTCAACACTACTTAGCGTTATATTTTTTTCTTTTATTATCGCAGTGCCGCCAATTTTTTTATTAACAATGCTTGTAGAAAGATTTTCACAAATTATTCTGTTTAAAATTGTAAGCACTTCTGCTCTAGTTATATTTCCTTTTGGCTTAATTGTGTTATCACCATAGCCAGAAATATAATTCTTCGAAATAAAAGTAATCATTTCACTTCTTGCCCAAGCGGATATCTCAGCATCATCTAGATATGAAGTTTGTTTTATTACGTTGTTGCCACTTATATTTAATGCTCTAGAAATAATCAAAATTGCTTGTTCACGTGTAACAAGGTCGTTTGGCGAAACATTTCCCAAATCATCGCCTTTGATAATTCCAACAGCAATAGCTTTTCTGATATCTGAATGAAACCAATCCTGCCTTGTTACATCTGGAATGTATCTATCTGATTCACTTTCCAAGCATAGCAATCTATTAACAACAGCGACTAACTCAGCTCTTGTCATGTTGTTATCTGGCATAAACAAATCATTTTCATATCCATTAATTATATTCATATCTTTTGATTTATTAATTGTATCTTTCGCCCAATGATTCTCCGTGTCTGAAAATGCAAAGACACTCGAAGACATCAAAATAAATGTTAAAGTTAACAAAGTTACGAATTTCTTTTTCATTAACTCTCCTCCATTTGTATAAAAAACAAAAACTTTTACTGCCACATTGCTAAATAATTAGCCATTTTTTCTTTTAAACCAGTATTTCGTGATTTAGTGTTATTATTATTAATCATGTAATCTAAAATGCTTTCTTTTCCAATTATTATAAGTAACTTTTTAGCTCTTGTAACACCCGTGTATAACAAATTTCTAGTGTATAACATTGGTGGACCATTCGTTATCGGCATCACAATAACAGGGAATTCACTTCCTTGACTTTTATGTATTGTGATTGCATACGCATGTTCTAACTCTTCTAAAACGTTGCTTTCATATTTTACGACTCTGTCATCATCAAAAGTGACTTCAATGACATTATCAAAAATATTCGAAATAACACCTAAATCTCCATTAAAAACGCCAGTTCCATAATTTTTCCCATCGACACTTTCCCAAGTTATATCATAATTATTTTTAGTTTGCATGACCTTATCGCCTTCCCTAAAAATAACATCACCAAATTCTTTTTCAGTCTTCAGTGGACTTTTCGGATTAAGCACCTTCTGCAATTCTTTATTTAAGTTTTTTGTGCCAACTGTTCCTTTTTTAGTTGGAGTTAATATTTGTACGTCTTTTAATATATCATATTTTCCGAAGTTTAGGAAGTCTATTTGCAATTAATTCTTTAATTTGTTCCAAAATATTAGTTTCTCTAGCAAAAAGAAAGTCTCCTGTTTTGTCAGTTAAATCTATTTTTTCGCCATTATTAATCATATGTGCATTTACAACAATTTTACTTTCTTTAGCTTGTCTATAAATTTCTGTAAGCTTCATTGTCGGGATAATTTCAGAATTTATTAAATCTTTTAAAACCACACCTGCACCAACAGAAGGCAACTGGTCACTGTCGCCAATTAAAACAAGCCTAGTTGTATCTTTTAAAGCCCTTACAAGATAATTCATTAAAACAACATCCACCATCGAAACTTCATCTACAATTACAACATCTTTATCTATCTTTGAAACATTATAATTAATGTCAACACCATCTTCATCCAATTTTCCAATTTCCAAAAATCGATGCAAAGTTTTAGCTTCTTCACCTGTTGTTTCAGTAATTCTTTTAGCAGCACGTCCAGTTGGAGCACAAAGTGCAATTGACATTCGGTCGTAATTCAATAAATTTACGAGCATCTTAATAATAGTTGTTTTTCCTGTGCCAGGTCCACCTGTTATTATTGAAACTTTACTTTTGAACACCATTTTTATAGCATCTTTCTGTTCATTAGACAATTCAATGCCTATCTTTTGTTCTTGCTCTTCTATTTTTTTATCTAAATTTATAGATTTTTTCACTTTATCAAGCGACATCGAAACTAATTTTTTAGCAACATTTTCTTCCGCTTCATAATAATCTTTTAAAAATACCATTTCATTTTCAACATATATTTCTTTCGCATAAGAAAGAGATGTCATTTCGTTTGTCACAAGTTCTAAAGGAACTCCTAATGTATTCATAACAAATTCGACAAGCGATTGCTTTAAAACACAAGTATGTCCATTTTTTAAAGCTAATTTTAAACCATGTTTTATCGCGCTAGAAACTCTATAAGGTGAGTCAAACTCAATCCCAAGTCCGCTTGCAATTTTATCTATTTTTTCAAAACCGACTCCATATAAAATATCTAATAAAACATATGGATTATCTTTAATGATGTTGATTGAATTTACGCCAAGTTTATTATAGACTCTTGTTGCATTTGCCGTTCCAATATCATATTTTTGAAGGAATGTAACAATTTGCCATAATTCCCAAAGTTTATTAAATTCTTCAGATATAATTTGCGCTTTTTCACCATTAATCCCTTTTATTTCAGATAGTTTATAAGGTTCACACTTTAAAACATAAATGCTTTCATCACCAAATCTATCAACAATCTTTTTGGCAGTTACAGGTCCAACTCCTTTTATTATTCCACTTCCCAAATATTTTTCTATTTCATCTAAGCTACTTGGCATAACTTTTTCAAAAGAGTTAACTTTAAGTTGTTCACCATATACATTATGTTGAATCATATCTCCGCTTGCGATAATAACATCACCAACATTTATAAAAGGCAAATATCCAACAACTGTAACTACTTGCTTTTCACTAACTAATTCACAAACTGTATATCCATTAGATTCATTGGCATAAATAATATTTTCAATTTGCCCTTTTATTTTCAAAATATCACCTCAATTTCAAACTCTACTTCATTATAT
>CAZTCE010000155.1:0-3399 GCA_964612205.1 uncultured Eubacteriales bacterium
GTAATTTAGAAAGGAATGGTTTTTATGTCAAAAATTATTGGTATCGACTTAGGTACAACAAATTCATGTGTAGCTGTTATGGAAGGAGGAGAACCTGTTGTTATTCCTAATGCAGAGGGTAACAGAACAACTCCATCAGTTGTAGCTTTCACAAAAAATGGAGAAAGATTAGTAGGTCAAGTTGCAAAACGTCAAGCTGTTACTAATCACGAAAAAACAATCGCTTCAATAAAAAGAGATATGGGTACAGATAGAAAGGTAAATATAGATGATAAATCATACACACCACAAGAAATTTCTGCAATGGTTTTACAAAAATTAAAAACTGATGCTGAAAATTATTTGGGTCAAAAAATTACACAAGCAGTTATCACAGTTCCAGCTTATTTCTCTGATGCTCAAAGACAAGCAACTAAAGATGCTGGTAAAATTGCAGGTCTTGAGGTTCTTAGAATCATAAATGAACCAACAGCTGCTGCTCTTGCTTATGGATTAGACAAAGATAATGATCAAAAAATTATGGTTTATGACTTAGGTGGAGGTACATTTGATGTATCTATTCTAGATATCGGTGATGGTGTATTCGAAGTATTAGCTACAAGTGGTAACAACAGACTTGGTGGTGATGATTTTGATGAAAGAATTATCAAATATTTAGTTGAAACATTCAAAAAAGAACAAGGTGTTGATTTATCAACAGATAGTATGGCAATGCAAAGATTAAAGGAAGCTGCTGAAAAAGCAAAAATAGAACTTTCTAGCGTTTCTCAATCAGATATTAACTTGCCATACATTACAGCTGATAGCACAGGACCAAAACACTTAAATGTTACTTTGACTAAAGCAAAATTTGAAGAATTAATTCGTGATTTAGTTGATTCGACAGTTGGACCAATGAATCAAGCTTTAAGAGATGCTAACTTAACAGCTGATAAAATCGATAAAGTATTATTAGTTGGTGGTTCTTCAAGAGTTCCTCTAGTTCAAGAAACAGTTAAGAGATTAATTGGAAAAGAAGCTCATAAAGGTATTAACCCAGACGAATGTGTTGCAATAGGTGCGGCTATTCAAGGTGGTGTACTTTCAGGAGATGTTAAAGATTTGGTTTTACTTGATGTAACACCATTATCACTTGGTATTGAAACATTTGGTGGTGTATTTACAAAATTAATTGAAAGAAACACAACAATTCCAACTAAAAAATCTCAAATTTTCTCTACTGCTGCTGATGGTCAAACAAGTGTAGAAGTTCATGTTCTTCAAGGTGAAAGAGAAATGGCTGCTTATAACAAAACTTTAGGTAGATTCCAATTAACAGGAATTCCAGCTGCTCCAAGAGGTGTGCCACAAATCGAAGTTTCATTTGATATTGATGCAAACGGAATTGTTCACGTATCTGCTAAAGATATGGGCACAGGAAATGAGCAAAAGATTGTTATTACAGCTAGCACAAATCTTACTGAATCTGAAATAGAAAGAGCTGTTAAAGAAGCAGAAGCTCATGCAGAAGAAGATAAGAAAAACAAAGAAAATATAGAAGTTAGAAACAATGCTGATTCTCTTGTTTACAACACAGAAAAAACATTAAAAGATTTAGGCGATAAAGTGAGCAGCGAAGAGAAAGCAAAAGTGCAAGTTGAAATTGATAACGTTAAAAAAGCATTAGAAGGAACTGATACTGATGCAATTAAATCTGCAACTGAAAAATTAACTCAAGAGTTCTATGCTATATCTGAAAAATTATATGCAAATGCTGCAGCTAATAATGCCGCTAATGCAGAAGGTCAAGCAAATGAAAATGCTTCTTCAACAGGAGATGCACAAGAAGGAACAGTATATGATGCAGATTACAAAGTAGAAGAATAAAATATAACTAAGAAAGGGTGCCAAAAATGGCAGAAACAAAAAGAGATTATTATGAGGTCCTTGGCGTTTCAAAAACGGCAACGGATGAGGAATTAAAAAAGGCATATAGAAAGCTTGCAAAGCAATACCATCCAGATGCAAACCCAGATAATAAAGAAGCAGCAGAAGTAAAATTTAAAGAAGTAAACGAGGCTTATGAAGTTTTATCAGACAAGCAAAAACGTGCTATGTATGACCAATTTGGTCATAGTGGACCAAATGGTTATTCAAATGATTTTAGTGGATTCAGTGGCTTCGATGGTTTCTCGGGTGCAGGATTTAATGGAGTAGATTTTGACATTAACGATATTTTTTCATCATTCTTTGGTGGTGGAAATGCTAGGAATGCCCGTAAAAATGGACCTATGCGTGGAAGAGATATAAAAACAAGAGTCGATATAACGTTTGAAGAAGCAGCTTTTGGCACGACAAAAGAAGTTGTTATTGATAGAAATGAAACGTGTGATGTTTGTCACGGAAGCGGAAGCAAACCAGGAACTTCTACTGAAACATGTAAAGTTTGTAATGGCTCTGGTCAAGTAAAGGTTACTAAAAACACAATATTAGGCACATTTTCTTCTGTAACCACTTGTGATCATTGTGCTGGAACTGGTAAAGTAATTTCTAATCCTTGTACATCTTGTAAAGGCAGAGGAACAGTTAGAAAGCAAAGAAAAATTAAAGTTAAAATTCCTGAAGGAATTGATAATGGTCAAATTATTTCTCTTAGAGGAGAAGGCGAGCCGGGTCTTAGAGGTGGTCCGGCTGGCGACCTATATATCACAGTTAGTGTTAAAGCACATTCTATTTTCACAAGAAAAGGAAATAGCATTTTCTGTGATGTACATGTTTCTTTCCCAGAAGCTGCACTTGGTGCGATAATAGATGTTCCTACATTACAAGGAAATGTCGAATATGATTTAGCAGAGGGAACGCAAACTGGTTCAATATTTACATTAAAGGGCAAGGGCATAAAAGGTGTAAATGCTAGAAATCCAGGTGATTTGTATTTTACGGTCGTTGTTGATGTGCCTAAAAAATTAAACAAAGAACAAAGAGAAATTTTGACGCAGTTTGCTAAAGCTAGCGGTGAGCAATTTGACGTTGGCAAAAGAAGAAGATTTTTCTAATGAGAGGTTGAAATGTCAATTTTTTATGTAAAAAATGAGCAAATAAATGGAGAAGATGCCTATATTGAAGGAGAAGATGTTAGGCATATAAAAGACGTATTAAGATATGCAGTGAATGATAATTTGGATATCTGTGATGAAAATGGTGTGAAATATATAACTAAAATTAATAATATGGCAAAGGAAAAAATCTCGCTTAAAATATTAGAAGTTTCTGAGGAAACTTCTGAACCAAGCATAAACATTACATTATTCCAAGGATTGCCTAAATCTGACAAACTTGAAATGATTATTCAAAAATGCACAGAGCTTGGAGTAAGCGAGATTGTGCCTGTTATAACAGGCACAATCTCGCTTACTCCAA
>CAZTCE010000156.1:0-3323 GCA_964612205.1 uncultured Eubacteriales bacterium
AGGGTTTCCATAGCATCTGCTTTTTTGTGTCTACTTTTTGTTGACAACTTCACAATAGTGGATGGCTTTTGTTTTTAAAGCTTAGTCGTTTGCGGGTTCATAGATGTAAATCACGCCCTTGGCAATGACAACCGAGATGATTTCATCATCGATGTTCAATGCTAACTGGTTTGTGAAAGTGTCTAAAACCACCTCAACATCGCCTTGAAAATTATCATAGACAATGCAACCTTCTTTTACATTGAGAATACTTGCCATTTCAACAGCAAACTGCATGAAATCATGGAATACTTCAGGATTGATTCGATAGTAGGTGTTCTGCGGAATTCGCTTTGAAATCTCCCAAGCTTTCTCAAAGTCAATGTTGGCGATATTGGCAATCTTCAATGCCAGCTCCTTGTAAGGGTCGATTTCTTTGAGAAAGAAAGTGATGCACGGCTCGTTGTGAAAAATGTATTTCACAGCAAAAATGTTCTCGTCGGAGCAAACACCGTACAGCTCAGCTTCCGGTTTTTTTGCCAACAAACTTACTCTGCTGTAGGAACCGTCGAAGAAAACACGGGAGGGAAGATTGACAGGTAGAACATTCAAAACGAAATCTCTGAATTCCATCGGTACTTCCATGTCAAAGCGCTTTTCGAAGTAAGTACCAATTCGACGAAGATTCAATAGTTTAGCACCTTTGATTTCAAGCTTCTGGGCCAACTGTGCAAGTTCTTCATGATAAAGATCCAGAGTGGGGTAGGGAGTGTTGTTCTGAGCATAGACGTATGCCACATTTGTGCTGTCTAGATCAACTTCGGGGTGGAATGCGTTGAAACGTGCGTGACTCATAATCGAGATTCTGCCAATCTGCAGGTTGAGTTCCAAGATGAGTTCTTGCAACTCAGGCGGAAAAACGGTATGAAGTTTCGCTTCGGTTTCCTTAAGTACCTTGAGGTTGTTCTGCTGGATAACGGTAACAATCTTGGTGTTGTGTTCGACTTGCAGCTTCTCCAAATACTTCATGATGGAAATCCCCTTTCTTCTTGTTGCGTTGGAACAATAGCTCCAATACTTATGAGATGCGCTTACGAAAGTATAATAACACAGCTTAATTAAAAAGTCAATATATTATGTAAAATAAAAAACTTTTGTTGAAATTTCGAGTTGCATTTTATACCTAGAAGGTATATAATAAACGCATTGATATAGGAGGTCAAATATATGAAAGCATACGAATTAAGAAGAAAATACATAGAATTTTTTAAAGAACATGGTCATAAAGAAATTCCTAGTGCACCGGTTGTTCCTGAAAATGATCCTACTGTTTTGTTTACAACAGCTGGAATGCATCCATTGGTGCCTTATTTATTAGGCGAACCACATCCTCAAGGAAAAAGACTTACAGATTATCAAAAATGCATCAGAACAGGTGATATTGATTCTGTTGGAGATAGTAGCCACTTGACATTCTTTGAAATGATGGGTAACTGGTCATTGGGAGATTATTTTAAGCACGAATCAATTGAAATGAGCTACAACTTTTTAAAAGATGTTTTAGGTTTTGATATGGATAGAATTTCTGTAACAGTTTTTGCAGGTGAGGAAGGAATTCCTAGAGATGAAGAAGCTGCACAAAGATGGATGGAAATGGGTATTCCAAAAGAAAGAATTTATTATTGTTCAAGAGAGCATAACTGGTGGGGTCCAGCTGGCGAAACAGGTCCTTGTGGCCCTGATACAGAAATTTTTTATGACACAGGAAAAGAAAAATGCAGTGAACATTGTGATCCAACGTGTAGTTGTGGAAAATATTTAGAAATTTGGAACAATGTATTTATGCAATATAACAAGACTAAAGATGGTTCTTTTGAGCCACTTAAAGCTCCTAACGTTGACACAGGTCTTGGACTTGAAAGAGTTATTGGCCTTTTACAAGGAAAGAGCAGTGTTTATGACACAGAGTTGTTTACTGATGTTATTTCAAGAACTAAAGAACTTTCAACAAATTGGAATGTTAATAGTTCAAGAATTATAGCTGACCATCTTAGAACTTCTATGTTTATGATAGTTGATGGTGTTAGACCAAGCAACGTTGAACAAGGTTATGTGTTAAGAAGATTATTAAGAAGAGTAATCAGACACATGAGAAAAATCGGTTTCAATCCAGATAATGTCATTGAATTAGTTGACACATTCGTTAAAATAACTGCTGAAATGTATCCAGAAATTACTGCAAATCAAGACACAATTAAAGAAGTTATTATTGAAGAAAAAAATAAATTTATGAAGACTTTAGAGTACGGTGAGAAGGAATTTGCTAAGAATGTTAATAAGGCTAAACAAGAAGGTAAAGACAAGCTAGATGGTCAAGTTGTTTTCAGATTATACGATACTTTTGGATTTCCACCAGAAATGACAGCAGAACTTGCCAATGAAGCTGGCATTCAAATAGATATGGATGAATTCCAAGAATTATTTAAGAAACATCAAGAACTATCAAGAGCTGGTTCAGAAGCAAAATTCAAGGGTGGACTTGCAGACCACAGTGAGCAAACAACAGCTTATCACACAGCCACCCACTTATTACATAAAGCTTTGCAAATTGTTTTAGGGGAGCATGCAACTCAAAAAGGTTCGAATTTAACAGCTGAAAGATTAAGATTTGACTTTGCAAATCCTGCTAAAGTTACTCCAGAACAATTAAAACAAGTTGAAGATATTGTAAATGAGCAAATTCAAAGAGATTTAGTTGTAACTTGTGAAGAGATGACTTTAGACGAAGCAAGGGAGTCTGGTGCAACAGGTTTATTTGCTAATAAATATGGAGATAAAGTTAAGGTCTACACAATTGGTGATTTCAGCAAAGAAATTTGTGGTGGCCCTCACGTTGAAAGAACAGGAGATATGGGACACTTTAAAATCGTTAAAGAAGAAGGCGTTGCAGCAGGAATTAGAAGAATTAAGGCAGTACTCGAAAAATAATTTTTAGGGGGGTTATGTATGTCTGATTGTATTTTTTGTAAAATTGCAAATCATGAAATTCCAGCAACTATTGTTGCTGAAAATGAATATGTAATAGCTTTTGAAGATTTATCACCAGTTGCACCCGTTCATGTTTTAGTTGTACCTAAAGTGCATATTTCAAATTTTATGGAATTAAATGATGAAAATATTGATTACATTAAAGAAATTCATAAAATGATTCAAGAAGTTGTAAAGATAAAAGGCGTTGATAAAACTGGATTTAGAGTTATGACTAATTGTGGTGAAGATGGCGGACAAACTGTTATGCATTTGCATTATCACGTTATAGGCGGAAGGCATTTAGGTCCTAAGAT
>CAZTCE010000157.1:0-3310 GCA_964612205.1 uncultured Eubacteriales bacterium
GGAATACAATGATCCAAACTAGAAATACTCTTTCTACAGATCTTCAATTTAGATTTGATAAACACACTAGTTATTTATATGTAAACACTTTAGATACACTTGAGAAGATAACTGTAGAGTATGTTCCAGTGTATAATGATGTGTCAGAAGTGGTATCTGATTACTGGATTGACATGATTATGAATCTATCGATTGCACTTGCAAAGGTTACGATTGGCAGAATAAGAAAGAAGTTCTCTCAATCAAATGCTTTATGGGCAGTCGATATAGATATTTTAACTGAGGGTCAAGAAGAGTTAAATGACCTTCGCCAGAGACTTAAAGATGAAAATCAATTAGTCTATGGTATTGATTAAGACTAAAGAATTCACACCCTGAAAAGGAATCCTCCCATTGGGTGTTGGTAATTTTCAGGGTTCAGGTGAGCCCTTCAATTAAGGAGAATTTTAATGAGTGAATTATTAAAGGAAGCCTTCAAGGCACTAGATACTCTTACTGAGGATGTTTTCTCCTTTGATAATGAGGGAATATTTCATTTAGATAAATTTCTACACTATGATGACGTAGCTCCTGACTTTATCGAGGTGATTGACCTAGAGGCTTCTTCAGAGGAAGAGCTAAAGCCCAGCTATGAGGGAGATGCTATTCTTGAGTGCTGTGTGTGTGGTCAAGCTATCTACAAGAATCCTAAAGAGGTCTACTTAGATAAAGAGCTTCAAGTAGCTAATGCAGAAGAAGAGTGTCCACACTGTGGTCAATGCGGAGGCTTCAAGGTGCTTGGTCAAGTAGCTCCTTATGTAGATACTAAATCTACCAAGGTTGAGGTTGATGGAGAGGAAGTCAAAGCTGAGGCAGAGCCCAAAGTTGAACCTCTTACTGAGTCTATTGAGGAATCTCAGACTGCAACAGATAACCTAGAAAACTACTTCCTGGATGTTGATGAGGGATATGGTTGGGTAACCTTGGAGAAGGCTGCTGACGACTTGGATGTGGATGAGGATATGGTTGCTGAATGGATTGGCGACCACCCTGCGTTTGGATACATTCTAACCTTCGAAGGCATTCAGATAATCTGCTGTCCTCATGCTCCTGAGTATTCAGAAATAATGGTGGAGTTGGGAGTAGAGGAACCAGACCTCCTAGAGGAGGATTTCCAAAAAGCTACCGTTGAGACTGGTGATACCACATTGAGCATGGAAGCCACTGAAGAGGGCAAAGTCACAGTAACCTCTGAGCCTCGCAAACCTCTAGAAGGAGAGGAGGAAGAGATGATCACTCCTCTTACAGATGAAACCATTGAGGAGATTGAGGCTGATCCAGAAGTAGAAGAAGAGGATATCGTCGAAGAGGAACCTACTGAAGAGTCCCCCAAAGAGGTAGAAGAATCTGAGGAGGATGAGGTGGATTTTGAGATCGATGAAATTGATGAGAGCAGTCTTGATGAGTTGGGGGAGAGCTACTTCAAAAGAGTCTATGATAATGTAGACAGCTTCCAAACTCTTAGTGGTACTTCAGATGGAAGTAGAATCCTAGTAGAAGGATTAATTACATTTAATTTTGGAAAGCAGGCCAAGACTAAATTCCTATTTGAAAGTGATTCAGTTGGAGAGAATGGACAACTTAAATTTATAGGAATGAATGAGCAGCTCTCTAGAAGAAAGAATGCTTTCACACTTAAGGGTAAAATGGAAGGCAATAAATTAATTGCCGAATCCTTTACATATAAATATCAGGCTTTAGACAGTAAGACTGGAAAGGGCTACCCTCTCTATGGAACTGTTAAAACTAGAAAGTCTTTTTGAGGTAAAATACATGAATATTTACGAATCAATGAATAAGAGTTTTGAAGCAGCTATGGAGAAGAAGGCTCCCAAGAAGCTTAAAGAATCTATGGAAAAACCTGTTAAGGAATTTAAGGAGCTTACCATCCCTGCTCCCTTCGCTGATTATTACAGGATCATTCGCCCAGAGGAATATGAAGATATTCTTGGATTTGAATATAATGAAGCAGATATGAAAAGAGAAGCTTCTGAGCAGCATGGTATTGAAGATTACCAATATGCTATCCTTAAAGATGATTTTGATACAGATGGAGAGTGTAAGATCTTGGCAGTCTGCAAGGATGGTGATGTGGTGTATGTTGCTATCAATGTGGATGGCAGAATGTTCCCTATTGATTTTGCTGAAGTTGAAGGTGAGATCAAGAAGGTTGAAAAGCCTGTGGAAGAGTGTGTCGAGAAGCCTCTTGAGGAAGATCTCAATCCTTGGGACAAATTGGTAGCTGCTTATCCTAACTTAGCAGAGGAACCACTCAGAGAGTCTGCTGAGGAAGTTTTAGAAGAGGCTCATAAGGAAGAGGAAGAAGATCTCTGGGATAAGATCTATGGTGAGTTGACCATGGATGGGGAGACAGTTCCTTCTTCCACTGGTAAATCCTATAAATTTAATACAGGCGCTGGATACAACCCATACAAGGTTTGGACATTAAGGGATGAATGTGGCCTTAAAATTGGAGCTGATTCACTTGATGAGCTGAAGGCAGCAGCTGATATTGCTAGAAAATATGCAGATAAAGGTGTTACTTATGAGCTCAGCAGAGGTCAGAAGCATATAGACAGAACTCCCTTTATCCTCAAGATTCGTATCCCTGAAGAGCTTTGCGAGTCTGCTGAATAAAAAGTAAATTTGAAGCACTATTCTAAGCCTCCTAACTTCAGGAGGCTTAGAATACATCTATTTTAGTAGGAGGTTGAGGAGTGATTCACCTAACTGAAGAGCGCAGATCCGAACTCCTCAATCAAGGAAAGAGGGGGCGAAAAGGTGCTGATGGTCTCAGCAGATATGAGAGACGCAAGAGGTCCAGAGTAGCACCTACTACAGCTGAATTAAATCGAATAGATATGCAGTCTCTCTTTGTGCATGACCTATTGACTATCAATGTCCCTGTACAGGGTGAGACTGATAAGTATCTAGTTAAGATTAAATTTGGAGGTTTCCTAGATCTTCTGAGGTCTAGAATCTCTCAACAGGGAAATAAGTTAGATCTTAGAGCAGTAACCAGAGCACTCTTAGATGTTTTTAATCAAGAAGATGTTTATATCTCATGCCAGTGTCCAGATTTCAAATATCGCCAAAGTTTTTGGGCCACCATCAAGGATATAAATAGCGGTGTTCCAGAGAGAAGAGCCTCCAAGATTACCAATCCTAAGAATGACTTGGGTCCTGGTTGCAAGCATATAATGCTAGTGCTCTCAAATAACTCCTGGTTGACTAGAGTTGCCAGAGTTATATATAACTATATTTTGTATAT
>CAZTCE010000158.1:0-3271 GCA_964612205.1 uncultured Eubacteriales bacterium
GCAATAGGTGTTGTTGAAGGAAATATAGAAGTTGCGGAAGTATTTTCAAAAAATGAGCTTAACACAAAAATATTGAAAAACGAATTAGACATTGATGGAAAAATAAAAAAAGGACAAATTGTTACGAGTAAAATAGATGATACTCAAAAAGAATTTGCACAAAATTTTAATGTTGATTATACTGGACAAAATACAAATGAAGTTATCAAAGATGAGAAGTACGTTGAAACCGCCAATATTCACACCTGGAATAGACCAAGCTTTTATGAAACTGAGGAATTTTCTTCGGGCAAAATTAGAGTTGGAAATACTTTTATTACAAATTATAGCAAATTAAATTTAGATTTGAATGAATTATCCAAAGTTTCAACATTTCCAATAACAGATAAAACGAGTGTTTTAATTTTTCATACGCATACTTCAGAAGCCTATTCAGAAATGGGCACGGCAACTAATTTTAGAACTACGGATGATAAATATAATTTGGTGGCGGTTGGTAATGTGTTAAAAAATAATTTTTTAGCTAAGAAGTTTGACGTATATCATTCAACAACTAAACACGATACACCATCGTATAATGGTGCATATAGAGCTTCTTTGCAGACAGTTGAAAATTTATTTAAAACAAAAAAATATGATATTGTTTTGGATATTCACAGAGATGCACTTTCTGGCAATTTGAATTATAGACCGACTGCAGAAATAAATGGCGAAAGTGCAGCAAAGCTTATGTTTGTTGTTGGAACAAATGCGTGTGGACTTTCTCATCCTAATTGGATTGAAAATTTGAAGCTTGCTCTCTTAATTCAAAATACTGCAAATGAAATGTATCCAGGTTTGTTTAGGGATTTGAATTTAAGCAAATCAAGATATAATCAGCACGTTTGCAATGGAGCTTTAATTATTGAAGTTGGTGCAACTGGAAATACTTTAGACGAAGCTAAGATAGCAATGAAATATTTGTCAAATGTTATTGAAGCTTTAAAAAATAAAATATAGCAAAACATTTTTTCATTAGTTGATTTTGTCGTTTTGCAATGTTATACTTATAAGTGTTAAAACTTTAATCGGAATTTGTAAATGATATTTTATGTATATTTTAGTAGAAAGGTGTGAAAGTGATGACTGAAGAAGAATTTGATGATTTAATAAAAAAAGCAGGTATGATTGCTATTGAAGAAATGGAAACGGAAAGTATGAAGAATGTAGAAAATGAAGTACCACATAAATTTTCAAAAAAATTTGAAAAAAAGATGAAAAAGTTTTTTGATAAATATAAATAGAGTTTCTTGTTTTTTTATATTTGATTGTATGAGAAAAGATGAGCAACAATTAAATGTTACTCATCTTTAATTTTGGTGACCCATACGGGAATCGAACCCATGATTCGGCCTTGAGAGGGCCGCGTCTTAACCGCTTGACCAATGGGCCAGCTAAGAACAATAGATAGTATATCATGAGGCACAAAAAAAGACAACACTTTTTAAAAAAAAATATAAACTTTACATAAATTTGTTGACAAAGTTGCAATTTAGGTATAATATATTTAAACGTTACATAATTCTATACAATTCAACCTGTAGGAGGAATGAAAAATGAAATTAGAGAGAAAGACTTACCCATTTGTGTACGAAGTAGATTTTTTACTTTCGTTTGACGGAGACGAAATGCGGTCTTTAGCTCCGATTGGAGCTCATAGACGTGTCAGTTTGTATGAGTCATGCGGAACAAAGGATGAGATTGGCAAAGAATTGCAACGTTTTTTCGCTGAGATTAATGAAATTCCAAAGAAAACTGTGAAAATTGAAGTTTTGAATTTTCAGCAGATTTAAGTAGCGGAGTATCAGCTCTCAATTTTGAAAAAAACCAGTTCTAACTTTTAAGTTGAACTGGTTTTTCTTTTGAAAATTTTTATATCTTGTTCTTGCGAATGATGTCGAAGAATGTTAGAATGTAACTGTAATAAAAAGTAAATCGAAGGGGGCGGTTTTTGTGAATAATTTAAAGGTATTTGCATGTAATTCAGCTGAAGATTTTACTAGAAGGATATGTAAACAGTTAGGAATTCAATTAGGGCAAAAAGAGGCATTTAAGTTTAAAAATGATAACACTTTTGTTAGAATTTTAGAAACAGTTAGAGATGATGATGTTTTTGTAATTCAAACGACAATTCCACCTGTGGATGAAAGAATAATGGAACTTTTGATAACGGTTGATGCATTAAGAAGAGCTTCTGCGAGAAGAATAACGGCAGTTCTTCCATATTTTCCGTATTCAAGGTCAGATAAAAAAGATCAGCCAAGAGTACCTATAACGGCAAAACTTGTGGCTGATTTATTGGTTTCTAGCGGTGTAGATCGTGTTTTAACATGTGATTTGCACAATTCTGCGATTCAAGGTTTCTTCAATATTCCAACAGATCAATTGAAAGCAAAAGATATATTAATAGAGTATTTTCAGGATATTGTCGATGAAAATACAGTAGTTGTTGCAACAGATGCTGGTAGTTCAAAAAAAGCATATAAATATGCTAAAGAATTTAATGTTGCAATGGCAATGCTAGATAAAAGAAGGGATGGTAACGATGATAAAGCAATAGCTAATTGTTTTATAGGTGATGTAAAAGACAAAAAGTGTATAATATTTGATGACGAGGTTGACACAGCAGGTTCTTTGATTGAAGCTGTAAAAGCTTTGGAAGAAAATGGTGCAAAAGAAATTTATGCTGCTTGTACGCATGGCGTACTCTCTGGTCCGGCAATTAGCAGAATTAATGAATCATCTCTAAAAAAATTGATTATTACCAACTCAATACCACTTTCAAAAGAAAAGCAAATTGATAAAATTGAGCAAATAGATATTTCAAATTTATTTGGACAGGCTATTTCACGAATTCACATGGGGCAAGGAATAGGTGAATTATTTAAAGATAAAAAAATGGAGTTTTAAAAAAATCAAAAAAATCAAAAAAAGTGTTGTTTTTTATATAAAAAGATGGTAAAATAATGCAGTGCGTAAGCATAAATCCACATGCTTGGCTTAGTATGTTGGTCTAGTGCCTTATTTTTAAGGTGGCTAATATATGTTTGAAGCTGAGCAGAGGAAGAAAAACAAAATTCAAGGAGGAAATTAAAATGTCAGTAGTTGCAATGAAACAATTATTGGAAGCTGGTGTTCACTTTGGACATCAAACAAGAAGATGGGATCCTAGAATGGCTCCATATATCTTCACAGCAAGAAATGGTATTTATATCATTGATTTACAAAAAAC
>CAZTCE010000159.1:0-3249 GCA_964612205.1 uncultured Eubacteriales bacterium
ACTTTATCTTTATTAACATCTGTTTTTACTACAACCTCAGAATTTTCAACTTTCAATGGATTAATTAGCATTTATAGCAACCTCCTTACTTGGAACCATAAATATATTCTTTTTTAACTCTGAAATTTTTTCCATTATGCTCTTTTTAGGAATATAATTAATGTTAGCCAAAATATTTTCATAAGACACCGCATTGCATTCTTCATTGAGTTTGATTTCCCCAACAACTTTATTGCCACCGATAATACTTGATATAACCTCTGTTTCAAGACTATTCTTTTGCTTCTTATTAACAATCATCTCTATTTTAGGCTTCCAAATTCCCCAAACATTCACAATAACGTTAATAAGTTGTTGCATCTTTTTTATCGAAACATAATTGCTTTCAGTAGCAAATAAAATTCTGTTAGAAACTTGTAATGCCCATTTAGTTGCATCAAGAAAAATATTGCTACTAGTATCCAAAATTATAAAATCGTATTTTTCTTTGGCACATTGCAAAATCCTTTCATAACATTTTTCTTCTAAAACATTTTGACAGTAGTAAAGCGATGTGTTGCCAGTAAGCAAATCAAATCCACCACAATCAATAACTAATTCGTCAAAAACATTTGCATCGAATCTATTTTTGATTATTAATTCGCTTGCATAATTAATACCAGATTTTTTATCTTCGTCTATTATCATTTCAATATTTTCCGGCACTTTTCCAACATTTGCAATTTCATCAAGATTGCCATTCAAAGTATCCATATCAATAAGTAAAACTCTTGCATCACTTTTTTGAACTAGCACTTTGCATAAATTTACTGCAATGGTAGATTTTCCACTTCCAGGTGTTCCGCTAATAGCAATAACTTCCTGCTTTTGTACAGCCTTTTCAATAATCAAATTATCCATCACTGCAACAGGAGATTTAGCTTCATATTTAGTTTCCGCATCGCAAACCATCTCATATTTTTTCTTGATAGTTTCTTCTCGATCAATCGCTTCAATGATATCATTGATTTCAACTTGACTATCCAAAAAGATATCCAACACTTCTTTTTCTTCCAATATTTTTCGAGTTGCTTTATCGATTTCGTCTGTAACAACAACTATTCTAACAATTCCATTTTTCTTTCTGATTCTTTCAATAAACTCCTCCAAATTCCATTGGCCTTGAAGTAATCCACTAACAATAAAAACATCAACATCATATTTACTCAAACAATCCAAAGCAATATCTTGACAAAAAACATCTTCACGCAAAACATCATATTTAGCATACTTTCTTAGTTCATTGTTTAAAAATTCATTTCCCATTGCAGTAATAATTTTTTTCATTATCATTCATATCCTTTCATTTTATAAATCTTTTCTATCGGTACTAATGAATAAATGCTCATACTCCGAAGATAAAATTTTAACAAGCAGATGATTTCTGCCAGCATATAACAAGCAAGTTCCACGTTCAGCATTTAAAACTTTATACGTTTCAAATTCAGATAAATTCATAGTATCTTTCAGTGTTTTCAAATCATTTTCTTCAATTTGAAAAATACATTTAATGCTTGAATTATTTAAAATTCCTTTTCCGTATTCACCATTATTAAGCGAGAAAAAATCATTTATATCTTGTGTAATTGCAGTTGCAGCACCACCGTATTTTCTAATAGTTTTAAAAATTTTAAAAACAAAATTTGCAGTGTCATCATTTCTATTAATCAATCTCCAAACCTCATCTAAATAAACAATTTTCTTTCTTCCTCTATTTTCTTTGATTTTATCCCAATAAAAATCAGTGATAAGAAACATGACCATCGGCAAATCTTTTTCTTCGATATTAGAAATATCTGAAACAACAAGTTTGTTAGACAAATCAATATTGGTATAATTATTCATATACTTCAAGCTGCCTGAAATATAAGGTTTTAAAAGCTTAGCAATCCTTTTTAGATTTGCATCTTTGTTTAAGAGCTTATATAAATCTTCCAAAATCGGCATCTCATTGCTACTTCTGAACTTATTTTTAGCAAGAAAATTTCCAATTTCTTTACCTGTGTACAAACTCGTATTATCAAACGTAATTCCTTTTTCGTTGTAACATTCAATGATTTTATCTTCTAATAAACTCTTTTCTTCATCCGTCAAATCAGGAAGAATTATACTAAAAAACACCATCAACTTTTGCAATTTGCTTTGTAAAAAATTTTCGTCATCATCTAAAAGTGTTTCACGAATTTCCATCACATTGATAACACTTTCTTTTCCAAAATTTATATAAGTTCCACCAAGCTCCTCACAAATTTTTTCATACTCTTTGTCTGGATCAATAATATATTGCGAAATATTTAACAAACGATTTCGCGAAACCATAAGTTTAACAAAATAAGACTTACCAGAACCACTTGCACCAATAACACACATATTTGCATTTTTATATTTTTCAGTATCAAATCTATCAATCATTACAATAGAATTATTAAGTGCATTGACGCCAAATAAAACACCATTGTCATCACAAAGTTCATTTGATAAAAATGGATAAGTACTTATAATTCCACTCGTTAGTACATTACGTTTGCTTATATTCTTCAATTCTTTAGGATTATATAAAATCGGCAGACAGGACCAAAACGCACACTCTTGTCTGAAAGTAGCTCGCCTTGCACTAAGTCCACAGCCAGAAGCTAAACCTTCAATTCTTTGTAAATTAGACTCTAGTAATTCTAGAGATTTAGCATAAGTTAAAATATAGATATTTAAAAAATATAGATCATCATTTTCTACTTGCAATTGTTTTTTAATATACTTTGCATTTTCATAACTAGTGCTCATCAAATCAATATCCATTTGATTATTATTTGATAATTTAATGTTTGCACCAGCCGTGCCAATATATTTAGTGAGATCCTTCACAGTTTCATACGAATTCTGTTTATCATAAAACATTGATATTTCAAAATCAATTTCAGAAGAAATTAATCGTTCTAAAAAACCACCGCTCCATTTCGATATTATAATTATAGATAAAGATAGAGGAAGCGAAACAATCATTAATTTCAATATATTTCGGGTTTTGCGTATCGACAAAAGTTGGGTAAACTTCCGCCAAACTCGAATCAACTTTTTTAATAATACTTTCTTGTTTCTTCATTTTTTATTCCTTACAAAAATAATTTTTTAATACTTCTTTAATTTGTTTAGATTCACAAACAACAACTTCATTTCCACCTTTTCGTATAATACGTATTCCATTATTATTTA
>CAZTCE010000160.1:0-3241 GCA_964612205.1 uncultured Eubacteriales bacterium
ATTCTAGACTTATCAGCAAACAGTTCAATATCTTTTTGCTTTTGTTCAAGAATAAAATCAAGATTTTTTTCTTTAACTAATTCTTCCATTTCTGTGTATACTTCTTCAGCTAAATCATTTAAAATAAATTTTTCTTTATGAAGTTCAATACTTCCAGATTCAAGTTTTGCAACATCAACAATATCTTTTGTTAACTATTTAAGCCTGTTTGCCTCATTATAAGCAATCGACAAATACTTTTCATGATCTTCTGGCGGTATAACTCCATCTATTATTCCTTTTATAAATCCAATAATTGACGTAAGCGGAGTTCTTAACTCATGTGAAACGTTAGCAACAATTTCTCTACGCATTTGCTCGGAAACAGCAATTTCCTTTTTCATTTCATTGAAAGAATTTGCAAGCATTCCTATTTCATCATTACTAGCAATTTCAACATCTGGCACTTCTTCGCCCTTACCAATTTTTTTTGCATATTCACTAATTGTCGTGATTGGTTCAGATATTTTGATTGATATTTTCAAAATTGCAATCGTACCAATTAAAATAACTAAAACAATTATTATGCCAATAATATTAATAACCTCACTATAAAGATTATGAACTTCAGTTATTGGAGAAAACGCCATTATAACGCCACTTATTTGATTATTATATGTTAAAGGCATGCCAACATAAACAAGATTATCTTCATTCCAAATAGAAAGTGATGTCGTTCTTTTGACTGTTTCACCTTCCATAGCCTTTAAAATATCTTGTCTGATTTGATCATCCATACTCATAATTTCTTCATTATTAGACACTTGATCTTGATGCAAAATAGAAGCATCAGGATTTAATATGTATATTTTTAAATTAGATATGTATGCCATTGCATTAATCCATGCTGTCAACTCCTCTTTTGTTATTTCATTGTCATAGTATCTGCTCATTAAAGCATTAGTTTTTAAACCAGCATTAATCAAATTTTCTTCTGCTTGATTTGTAAATTCTTTATAAAAAATGCTACTCATAAAAAATGAAATCAAAACTACTATTGCAATAAAAAGTGAAAGATAAGTCGCAACAAGTTTAAAATAAATACCTTTAAACATAAAAAGACTCCATTCTTGCTACTTTAATTCAAATTTATAACCCACATTCCATATTGTTTTTATTTCCCATTTACTTTTTTTACTATTCATTTTTTCTCTAAGCTCTTTTATATGAACATCGACAGTTCTAGTGCCACCACCATATTCATATCCCCAAACTTTATCTAAAAGCTGTTCTCTTGTGAACACTTGATTTTTATTACACAAGAAAAAATAAAGTAATTGAATTTCTTTTGGTTTTAAATCTTTTACTAATTTACCATCTAATTTCACTTCGTATTTATCTAAATCAATATCTATGTTATCAACAACGATTTTTGCTTCTGGATTTGTGTTATCTGCTATTTCTGCTGACTTTTCAGCCCTTCTCAAATGAGCATTAACACGTGCGATAACTTCAAGTGGTTCAAATGGTTTGACAATATAATCATCAGCACCAATATTTAAACCTTGAACTTTATTTTCAGTCGTATCTAAAGCTGTTAACATTATGATTGGCACATCAGAAAACTGTCTAATTAATTTGCAAGCCTCCCAACCGTTAATAACAGGCATCATTACATCAAGGATAATTATGTCCGGAAACTTTTCTTTCGCGACTGTGACAGCTTCACTACCATCATAAGCAAAATAAACTTCGAAGCCTTCTTTTTGCAAATACAATTTTAATAATTCACATATATTTTTATCATCATCTACTACAAGTACTTTTTTCAAAAAATCAGCTCCTCAATTTAAATTTATGCAATGCATTGGGGTGAATATTTAACACACAATTTTAAAATAAAGAAAAGTTAATATTTGGCAATTAACGTTATTATTGAGCGTTAAATATTCACCCCTAGCTTAGCATATATATTGGTCTTTTAAAAAAAGACCATATAATAATTTAGCTATGCAAAATTTTTAATTATTTTATGCGCGAAATAAAATAAGAAAAAATCTTTAACAAATCGAATTATGATATAACTTTCACTCGATAAGAGCAGTAATCAAGCAAAAAATATCAAATTACAATTTGTCAAAAAGCATAGCCTTTATTATTCGCCTTTATAATACAATGAAATTGTTAAAAGACTTTAAATTAAATGTAAACAAAATGTAAAATCTACTAGAAATCACTTTTTTCTGTCAACCATAATTCAAACTAATAATTTTTTCATAAAAATAAGAGTACAAAAAATTGTACTCTTACCAAAAACTATTTTGTGATTTTTAAAATTTTGAAAGAAAGAACACCAGCAGGAGCTTCAACTTCTACAACTTCATTTTTCTTTCTGCCAAGTAAAGCCATTCCGATTGGAGATTCATTAGAGATTTTGTTTTCTAACAAATCAGCTTCTGTTGAACCAACGATTGTGTAATCAATTTTTTCATCAAATTCCATATCTAGAACTTGAACTGTGTTACCAACTTGAACTGTTTTTGTATCAATTTCATCTTCATCGATTATCTTTACATTTCTTAATTTATTTTCTAAATCAACAATTTTCATTTCTACTTGTGCTTGCTCATTTTTAGCTTCATCATATTCTGAATTTTCTGACAAATCTCCAAAACCTAAAGCTACTTTAATTCTCTCAGCAACTTCTTTTCTTTTTTGTGTTTTTAAATATTCTAATTCCTCTTCAAGTTTCTTTAAACCTTCATAAGTTAATAATGTTTCTTTTTGTGGCATAATAAATCAATCTCCTTTAATTTTTCATATTTTATCATGTGTAAACATGAGTTAAATTTTTGTGTGATGCTTTCATTTTGCATGTGAAAACTCACGATATTTAAAAGAAATAACTTTATTAAAAAGCTATTTTACACTTTACAACGTTATATATTAAGCATTTGAAGCTCATTTGTCAAGTATAATTTTACCTAAATTTTGAAATTCTTTCAGCATTATTCTACCATTTTCGCCAATATAGCCATTAATTCTATATCCTTCTCGCTCAAATACCCTATCATTTTCCCTAAGTTTTCTAAGGCAATTATAAATCCTAGCTTCGCAAAAAGCCATTGAATTTATGTGCGGATTTTCAATAATTCCAGAAATTACATCAATTTTTTTAATAATAATACCATTAAAAGATTGCTTTATCTTATAATTTAAAGCAGGTCCGCATAAAATCAAAGAATTGCTGTTAATAGTTATC
>CAZTCE010000161.1:0-3211 GCA_964612205.1 uncultured Eubacteriales bacterium
CTTCTAAAACATCAAACTAAAACTAATTTTTTATTAATTATTATTCATCATCATCTTCAACTGAAGAAATATCTTCGCTCAAACTTTTGTCAAAAGCAGTATCGTAATTATCTCTAATTTTCTTTTCTATTTCAGCACAAACTTCTGGATTATCTATTAAATATTGTTTTGCATTTTCTCTACCTTGACCGATTCTAGTGCCATCATAACTAAACCATGCACCTGCTTTATCTACTATGTTTAAATTAACACCTATATCTAATATATTGCCTTCTTTCGAAATTCCTTTTCCATATACAATATCAAATTCTGCTTCTCTAAAAGGTGGGGCAACTTTGTTTTTTACGACTTTTACTCTAGTTCTGTTACCAACAAATTCATTGTTTACTTTTAATGTTTCTATTCTTCTAACATCAAGTCTAACAGAAGAATAGAATTTCAAAGCTCTACCACCAGGAGTTACTTCTGGATTTCCAAACATAATTCCAACTTTTTCACGCAATTGATTTATAAATATTGCAACTGTGTTTGATTTGTTTAATACGCCAGCAAGCTTTCTAAGAGCTTGTGACATAAGCCTTGCTTGCAAACCAACATGGGCATCACCCATATCGCCATCAATTTCGGCTTTTGGAACTAAAGCAGCAACTGAGTCTACAACAATTATATCTAACGCACCACTTCTAACAAGCGCTTCTGCAATTTCCAATGCTTGCTCACCTGTATCTGGTTGTGCAACAATAAGATTATCAATATCAACACCCAAAGCTTTTGCATAAACAGGGTCTAAGGCATGCTCTGCATCAATGAACGCAGCTTCGCCACCCATTTTTTGTGCTTCAGCAATCATATGAAGCGCAACTGTTGTTTTACCAGAAGATTCAGGTCCAAAAACTTCAATAATTCTTCCTCTAGGAACTCCTCCTATGCCAAGTGCAATATCTAAACTAAGTGCGCCTGTTGGAATTGCATCAACCGACATTTGCACGTTTTCTCCTAATTTCATAACAGCACCCTTACCAAATTGCTTTTCAATTTGGCCAAGAGCAGCCTCTAATGCTTTTTTCTTTTCTGTGTTATCACTCACAATAAAAACCTCCTTTAACTATCCACTCATGCTACACTCCAATTGTAGAACAACCGTTCTTGAATGTCAAGTAAAACTTTTAATTTTTATAATTTTCTTATTTATGTTCACTTGCACCAAGAAATAATATTTTCATAAGGATTCCACCAAGTTGGCTCAATGCTTCCCTTTACGCTTTTATTGGTAAGAATATTATTATTTCTAAAATATAATCCAATATAAGGAGTATCCGCTTTATAAATTTTTTCTAATTCTTTGATTTTGTCAGATGTGCAAGAATTTTTGATATTGCTTATTGCTTCGTTGCACGCTTTACTAGAATATCTAGAATAATTATAAGTTCCACCATCTGCCACTAAATCTAATAGTGTTAATTCATTTTTTACATCAATAGAAACCATCGCAAGCTCAAAATTTCCCTCTGCAATAGAACTTTTTAAGTTTGACCAACTAACTTTTTGAATATTCACATCTATGCCCAATTCCTTAAGATTTTCTTTTACTATTTCTGCTGACTGAATATGCTCTGAATTAGCTTCATTTACTAATAAATTAAATTTAAGCGTTACTCCATTTTTCTTCCATTTGCCATCATAGTTCCATCCTGCATTAATTAAAATTTGTTTAGCTTTGTCTATACTATATTCCGTTTTTAATGTTGAAATATAGCTATTTGAACGAGTATGAATCGGAACATCGTTAATTGTGATATTTGAATCAAAAACTCGATCTCCGATATTCTCTCTATTAATTGCTGTCAAAATTGCTTTTCTAACAGAACTATCTGATAATGACGACTTTGACACGTTAGGAACAATCATGTCAAAAACAGAAGATTCATAGCTATAAACATTATTTCCAATCGTTCCAAATTTTTTCTCCCAATCTAAAAGTGTTGTAACAATTGCATCAGTTTCAAGCGATTTATACGCTTTAATTGCTTCGCCATAAGTTGAATATTTATAAAGATAAATATTCTGCAATCTAGCATTTTCTGAGTTATAATTCCACCATAAATTATTAATCTTCAATTGAATTATCGCATTATCAGAAATGGTGTCAATATATTTATAAGCCCCAGTTCCAATTGGTCTATTATTTTTATATTCATTATTAATTCCAACATCTTTAAAATAATGTTCAGATACAATTGGAAACATCAATTTATAAGCAAAAAAAACATCTTTTTGATGCAAAGTTATAGACAAACTATAATCATCAATTTTTTGCACAGTTAAAATATTTTTCACATTATCTTTGTATGGAGAATTAACGTCTATATTTTGCAACTGATTTATTGTAAAAATAACATCACTTGCAGTAAACTTATTACCACTATGCCAATTCACATCACGTCTTAATTTAATTATCCAGGTTAAATCATCTTTTTCAACCCATTCTGTTGCAAGCATTGGCTTTAATTCATCATTTTTGCCAATTCCAACAAGCGGTTCATAAATAAGATTTAAAACGTTAGAAACTTGCTTATTATATGTTAAAAGCGGATTCAACGAATCAATTTCCATTATTGGTAAATTTAATTCATGAATATATGAATCACCACTTATTTCGCCAGACTCATTTTCTTTTTCTTTATTAGTTATAAAACTGTTTCCTATTGCAAAAAACAAACCTAATATAATTCCCATGCTAACAAAAAACAGGAACACTTTTCTCACTAAAAAATCACCACCTATGCAATAATGATTTTATAATAACAATTTTAGAATTGCAACCATAAAAAAATCTTATGTGGAAAATTCCACATAAGATTTTAATTTTATCTAGGCTCAACCAAAAGTTTAATTCCTGTTCGCTCGTCATCATCTATTTTAATTTCAGTAAAAGCAGGTATGCAAATTAAATCTACACCTGAAGGTGCGACAAAACCTCTTGCGATTGCAATTGCTTTAATTGCCTGATTTAATGCTCCAGCACCTATTGCCTGCATTTCAGCCCTGCTTTTTTCTTTAATTAACCCCGCAATTGCACCAGCTACTGAATTTGGATTTGATTTCGTTGAAATTCTTAAAACATCCATGTTATTTCCTCCTTGTTATATAATTTAATATTTTTTACTATACTAAGATTATATACCCATTTCCAAAAATATCCAGTAAATAC
>CAZTCE010000162.1:0-3189 GCA_964612205.1 uncultured Eubacteriales bacterium
TTGATAGATAAACTATTTAAAATTTAAAATTATATTAGCTAAAAAATGTATGTAAAATCAAAATATAGAGATAAATTTAAAAGTACAAAGGTGAAGTTTTTTTGAAAAAGTTTTTTGTTGGCTTGATTTTTTGTTTTACAATTATATCTGTTTGTTTTGCGGCAGATGTTCAGGTACAAGTAAATGGTGAAATTCTTAACTTTACAGATTCACAAGGAACAGTGAATGCACAAATTATTAATGATAGAACAATGGTGCCTTTTAGAAAAATTTTTAATAGTTTGGGTGTGACTGATGATAACATTGAGTGGATTCCTGCGACAAGAACTGTTAAAGCTAGAAAAGGCAATGTGGAAATCGAACTTCAAATTGATAATCGTGTTGCTAAAAAAATGGTTAATAGAATTGAAGAGAAAATCTCACTTGATTCGGCACCTTTGATTAGTAACGGCAGGACTTTAGTGCCTCTTAGATTTATTGCAGAGAGTTTGGATAAAACTGTTGGATGGGATGCTACTAATAAAACGGCAATAATTATTGATTATGATTATTTTATGAATGCAATAAAAAATAAATCTAACACGCTTTATGAATTTTTAAAAAACGATTCTTCAAACACGAATATTACTATTACACGAAAATATTTTGATTTAGAAGATTCAACAAAAAATAATGAAGCAATTGTTAATGCACAAGTTAGCGAAAATAGAAATGGCAATGAAATTGTTCAAAATGTTAATGTCAATTTTAGTGGCACAAATGAATTGATGAAAGAAATAAATTCAGAGGGTTGGGGAAATGTTGCATATAAAAATGTTTATAGTAAAAATGGCATTACAACAACTTCAATTTCTGATGGAGCTAAAAAAATTTTTGGCGTAAGTAACCAGCTTTCTTATGGTGATTTGGCTTTAAGTGGGAGTTACGATGCTTCGGCTTATGAAACTTTTAAAATGTTATCTAGTATTGACGAAAACAAAATTACTTCTAGCACTTTTACTGTTAGAAAAAATGAATTTTCAAAACTACTTAATATGTTCAAATTGACTAATGAAAATGGAATAATTAAATTATCAACTGGAAATGTTTCAACAGATAGCATTGAATTTACTTATTTTGATTTTACGCAATTTGATAATATTATGTGGGATAGTAGTGTTAGCAGAGTTTACACTTTTTTAAATAACAAAATTTTTAACTATGATGTAAAACTTAGTGAGCTATGCTATGATATGAGCAGAATTAATTGTGAGATAAAGCTAGAAAATAAAAGCAGTATGACTATTGATTTTGTTTTTGCCAATGAGTATAATGAAAAAGTAGAGTACTTAATAAAAATTATAAAGTAAAGGGGAATGTGTTTTATGAAAAAAATTTTAACTTTAATTGCATCAATCGTTATGATATTTACAATGGCATCGTTTTCTTACGCAGACGAAAGCGATATTATGCTAATTTCGGCTAATCCAAATGCTGATGAAAAATCTGTTGAAGTTATTGCGGAAATTTCAAATGAAATAAGAGTGCAAAATGATGGAAAATATATTTCTTTTGATGATGTAAATCCTCAAATTATCAATGGGAGAACGATGGTACCGTTTAGAAAGATTTTTAATAGCTTAGGAGTTACAGAAGAAGACATTAGTTGGATTCCTGAAACTAGAACTGTAATAGCTAAAAAAGATAATCTAGAAATTGAACTTCAAATTGACAACAATATTGCAAAGAAAACAGTAAGTGGAGAAACAACAGAGATTAAGCTTGATTCTGCTCCAGTAATAGTTGAAGGAAGAACTTTGGTTCCAGTTAGATTTATTGCAGAAAGCATGGAAAAGCAAGTCGGTTGGGATGCAGATAATAGAGTTGTTGTAATTATTGATGAAAATAAATTAAATGAAGAATTAAGAAACGCTATTCCAAAATATTTTGAAGTTGTTGAATTACAAACAACACCGCTTAACACTTTTAAGGGTAAAGCAGATGTTAAAGGGATTTTAAAATACACAGATAAAGATGATAAAACAAACAATTCTACTATAAATGTAAAAGGCACAATAGATATTCAAAAAAATGAAGAAGCATTATTTGTAGATATTAAACTTTCATTGACTGGTAAAGGCGAATTGTATGATGCAGTTAAGAAAGCTGAATTAACAGAAATTGATATAGCATTGATAATAAATGGAGATATAGCATATGTAAAAAGTTCTTTATTAGAAAGCCAGACAAACGGAAAATGGTTAGCTGAAGAAGGTTCAACATACAAAAATTTAATTGAAAAATTAAATATGACTTATGCAAATCCTTCAAAATCTAAATTGATTGCAATTGACGATAGTAAATTAACAGCATCTTCGTATGCAAGTTCAAAATTATCAATAGAATTATTAAAAGTATTAATGAATGATAAAAACATCACTATAAGTGGTAAAAATCCAGCTAAATATACAGTAAAATTTGATTTGCTAGATTTATTCGATTATATGAATGATTTAGGTGCTGGTATTAAAACTGATGCATTTAAAAATATGGAAATGACTATTTCCGGAAAAGTTAAAGATGGTGTTGCAACAAACAACAATATTGGTCTTGCAGTTGAAATAAAAGCTGATAATGAAACATTGACAATCGAACTTGATGCTTCTACAACTATAGATAGCTACAATAAAAAAGTAAATATAAAAGTTCCAAGTGAAAATGAAATAATTATCCAATAATATTTGCTATTAAATAATCTCTTTGATATAATGAATATCAGAGAGATTATTTTTTGATATGGGAGCGATATAATGAGAAAAAAATTTGTTGCAATTATTTTTAGCTTTATATTTTTATTAAATACATTTTGTTTCGCAAGTGGAGAAGAAATTTTTAGTGGAAATGTTTCGGATGAAACATCATCTTCTGGAGATTTGCTTATTTCTGGCGAAAATATTAATTCAGATATTTCAGAAATAATTGATAATGTTTCTGGTTCGGTTATTGATGATGCATCTGGTGATATTAGCAGTATTGTTGATGAAGAAATAACTAAATCTGTGCCTAAATTTGTGAATTTTATAGAAGTCATTATTCTGATTTATGTTTTTTACAAAATGTGTAATCACATAAAAGAATCTGGAAAAGTATTTAAACCTGATCCAATTGAAAAAGTAAAATATTGTAAAGATGTTCCTATTGAAGGAATGA
>CAZTCE010000163.1:0-3181 GCA_964612205.1 uncultured Eubacteriales bacterium
CTAGGGTTTCCATAGCATCTGCTTTTTTGTGTCTACTTTTTGTTGACAACTTCACCAAAAGGCAATGCTTTTTAAATTTTAGTTTTAATTTCAATTTTATTCTTCAACAGGTCCTTCAGCAACTGGATCTTCAGCATTAGCATAAGCTTCCAAAATTGCTTTTTGGATCATATCTCTAGTTTCAGAATTGATTGGATGAGCTATGTCTTTGAATTCTCCCTTTGGAGTTCTTCTGCTTGGCATAGCAATAAATGTTTCTTCAGCGCTTTCGATAACTTTGATGTCATGAACAACAAATTGATTATCAAATGTAACTGAAGCTACTGCTTTCATTCTGTTTTCAGAATTTACTTTTCTTAATCTTACGTCTGTGATTTCCATTAAAAATGCACGTCCTTTCTATATCTAGTAGTTTGTTGACACCTCACATGTCAACTAAATTAATATTACACCATAAATTTCTAAAATCCTGCTAATTTTTATTAATTTACTTAAAAAATACGCAAATTTACATAATTCAATACTTCCAACCATTAATCAACCTATTCTTCATTCTATAAACTGTATTAGATAAGTGTTCATACTCTTTCTCTTCAATTTGAGATTGTGCCATTTCCATAGTGATTTTTCCATTAGCTACTAAATTAGCAAGTGCAAATATTAAAGTTATGCTTCCCTTACTTAATCCTGCTAACATTGCATCTTCTATCTCGGTTTTACTGATTTTATCTTTTCTTAAATGACCGGCAATTATATCATCAACAATCATAATTTCCGGACACATTACCAAGTCCGAATTAACTCCTTTTAATAATCTTTGTGACACAACCGCTTTTAGCACAGAAGACATCATATATTTTATCGTTCTTTGATCATTTAAGTCATAAAAATTAAGTATCCTATCGATTGTTTCTGAACATGATCTTGTGTGCATAGTACCAAACACCAAATATCCAGATTCTGAAAGTTCCAATATTGCATCCATTGTTTCTCTATCTCTAACTTCTCCTACAATCAAAATATCACAATCTTCTCTTAAAGAATTTATAACACCTTCACTAAAAGAATTGCAATCGCGTCCTTCTCCTATTTCTTTTTGAATAATCAAAGACTTATTCGATGTATGTTTGTATTCAATCGGATCTTCTAGCATCATTATTTTTTTATTTTCTGTTCTATTAATTTCACTTACTAATGCATTTAATGTAGTACTTTTACCAGAGTTTGATTTACCAGTAATTAAAATCAAACCTTGAGGTTGCCTTGCAAATCTTCTAACAATATCTGGCAAACCCAAACTCGAAAATTCAGGCAATTTATCATTTATAATTCTTATCGTAAATAAAAATATACCGCCAGACATTGATACATTTATTCTGAAGCTAGTATTTTCTAAATGATAATTCAAATCCATTTTTTTCTTTTTATTAAAAGACTTCATCGTTTCTTGATTGCCATTGGTAAAAAATTCAAAAATATCTATCAAATCAGTACTTGACAACACATCATAATTATCTAATTCAACCAAATCACGATTAATTCTAACGATTGGTTTCATTCTATAAACTAAATGTACATCAGAAGCATTTAACCTAACACCTTTTAACAAAATTTCTTGAATATTTATCATTCGTATCATCCCCCATATAATTTAAAAATTGAAAACGCCAAAATTTCCTTCTGGCTTAGCTGTAAATTTTAGCACTTCATCTTTTACAGGATGTTTAAAAGATATTTCATATGCCCAAAGTGCAATTTGCTTATTTTTAGGTCCTTTTCCGTATTTTTGATCACCATACAAACTATGTCCACTTCCCGCAAATTGAACACGAATTTGATGATGTCTTCCTGTTTCCAAATTGATTTTTACTAATGACCAATCTTCTTTTTCATCTATAACTTCATAATTCAATTTTGCAAGTTTGGCACCACGTTTTTGAGAATTAACTATTTTGCTCATGTTAAGTGCTTCATCTTTCCATAAATAATTCTCAAACTCACCAAATTTATTCTCAAATTTTCCATTTACAACTGCTAAATATGTTTTCGCAAAAGATTTATTTCTAATTGATTCTGAAAGCCTTGATGCAGCTTTAGAAGTTTTTGTAAAAACCATTACGCCACCAACTGGTCTATCAAGTCTATGCACAAGCCCAACATAAACATTTCCAGGTTTTCGATATTTTTCTTTAATATATTCTTTAACTAAAGTTAGCATGTCGACATCACCAGTTTTATCTGCCTGAGTAGGAATATTATAAGGCTTTACTACAACAATAACATGATTATCTTCATACAAAATTTTTAACATTAAATTTCCTCCCAACGACCATAAATTCCACAAGGTAAAACAAGCTGAGAATCTTTCATTGGCAACCCGATCTCACCGCTAGTCACTTTTCCTTTTTTATCTATAGTCATTTTTAAAACATTTGATAATATTGTTGGAGCTAATCCTGTAGTATAAGAATTAATCAAGAAAAATAATGGCTTATCAGATAAAACTTTTGTACAAAGTTCAACTAAAGTATACAAGCTTTCTTCAATGTTCCAAACTTCGCCGTTTGCTCCCCTTCCATAAGATGGAGGATCCATCACTATCGCATCATATTTGTTTCCACGTCTGATTTCTCTTTGAACAAATTTAATAACATCGTCTATTATAAACCTAACTGGGCAATCTTGAAGACCTGATGAAACTACATTTTCTTTTGCCCAAGCAGTCATTCCTTTAGAAGAATCAACATGACAGACACTTGCACCTGCAGATAAACAAGCAACCGTTGCACCACCAGTATAGGCAAATAAATTTAAAACTTTTATTGGTCTTTTAGCATTTTTAATTTTATTAATCATAAAATTCCAATTAGCAGCTTGCTCTGGGAATAATCCTGTATGCTTAAATCCCATAGGCTTTAAATTAAATTTCAAATTTTTATAACTTATTTGCCAAGATTTCGGAACATTTTTTATGTATTCCCATTCTCCTCCACCTGACTTACTTCTATGATAATGTGCATTAGCTTTTTTCCATAAAGCAGGCTTATCTTTTTTGTTCCAAATAATTTGTGGATCTGGTCTTATCAAAATGATATTGCCCCATCTTTCTAATTTTTCGCCATTTGCCATATCTAAAATTTCATAATCTTTCCATTCGTTTGAAATAATCATATAAACTTCC
>CAZTCE010000164.1:0-3170 GCA_964612205.1 uncultured Eubacteriales bacterium
GCCGTAGAAAGTGTGTAATATGACGAAATCAACAGTGGTACAAGAAAAGTATGCAGGATATTGTTTTTTCTGTGGCACTCCGGTAACAAACGGAGAACATCATTTGATATTCGGAATATCTAACCGACAGAAAGCAGAGGAAGATGGCTTAAAAGTGCCGATATGTGATTCTTGTCATACCATAGGCAAACTGTGGGAGCGTATTCATGATAACACAATGGCGGAGAAGCTATCAAAGATGTTCGGACAGGCTATATACGAGCGTAACGCACTTGCCAACAAGGAGGTTGATACGATTGATGAAGCAAGAGAGAAATTCAGACGCCGATACGGACAGTGTTATTACTAAGTCCTTTATTATTACTGGTGCATATTATGGTGATAAGTGTTTTCCGGGGCTGAATGATATGTTGCATGAAGCCTGTAGACATCCAAAAGCGTACAACCAAATGAAGCAGCAGTTCCAAACGCTTACTGTAAACGCTATAAGACGCCAATTAAGAGGTTTTAAGGCACAGGGGTTGATTAGATTAAATATGACCTTTGGAGAACCAAGAAAAGGCAATAAACGTGACTATGACAATATTGTAGCGGCGGCAAGGAAGATAATTAATGACGCACTCTCAAAAACAGGAACGATAAAAGATGATTCTCCTAAGTATTTAGGGTACGGAAATAATGTTTTCAAGTACACGGATGTGCCTTATATACGAGTGGAGATTGAAGAGGTTGTAACACCCGAACTACCAAATTTTTCTCGGTAGTTCAAAAGAAACCGGTCATGCTTTAATATATCACGAATTGTAAGCCATGTTAGGGCGGTTATCTGCCGCCCGGAAAGGAGAAAGATGGAGACGTTCCACATATATCAGAAACAACCTTCTGGGAAGCCTGTAATGACAATCGCAGACCTTATTCCTGTTGGTCGTGAGAATGCTATCAATCGCAAATCATTAGTTGCTCTGTGCTGTGAACATGGAATGATAGAAGATTCTGTTAAAGATAAAGACCGTGCAATGCGGATTCTTGTGCAGAAAGCACGAATAGACCATGTGATTCTTAACATATCAAACGGTGACGGATATTACCGTGTATCTAGGGATGATATGCAGGATTTGCAGAGATATATCCGGCAGGAAGAGAAACGAGCGAAATCAGCTTTTAGGAATATCAAAAGGGCACGCGCACTATATGAGGACTACCAATATGGAAGAACAGAATCTTAAAAAAGACAGAAATTGCCTACATTGCGAACATTTTTTTGACTGTGAAGGTAAACCTGTGCAGGTTAAGGATTGCATTAATTATAAAGAGAGAAAAGAAGGGAAGTGAGTAGCAAGCAGACAAAACAAGTCACTTTAGAAATATAAAAAAGGAGATTGAAAATGGCAGGAAAACCAAGAAAGCGGATTGATTACGCTGGCTGGTCGGTTGACATTTTCTCCAATGAGCCTAAGATTGACAAATTGCTTGATGCGCAGGGTTGGATAGGATTCGGAGTATATTTCTATCTCTGTCAAATGGCATTTGGAAGTGAAGGATACTTCTATGAATGGTGCTACGACTTATGTGCAACGACCGCAAGGAAGATGGGCGGGGGCGTTGGTGCCGGTACAGTTAAGGAAACTGTGGACTACTGCTTACAGATTGGTCTCTTTGATAAGGGGCTGTTTGATGGGTGGGGAGTGCTTACCAGTAGAGGTATTCAAAAAAGTTATCTCGTTGTTCTGAAATCGAAGAATCGAAAAGGCACAGAGATAATAAAAGAGTATTGGTTACTTGATACTTCTGATACAAAAGATTATCAAGATGTGATTTTTGTACAAAAAAATAACTCAATACTCGAAGAGAATGGCAATTCACTAGGAGAGAATGGCAATTCACTCGGAGAGAATGGCAATTCACTCGGACAAAAGGAAAGTAAAGTAAAGAAGAGTAAAGTAAAGGAAAGTAAAGTAAAGAAAAGTAATAGCGCGTGCGCGTACTACCCAAATGATAACCTTCTCAATCAGGCATTTTCAGATTTCGTGGATATGCGAAAGAAGATTAAAAAGCCCATGACAGACAGGGCAATCACATTAGCAATGAACAGGTTAAAGGAATTAGCATCCATACCGTTTTCTGATTCTATGGATAACGATTTGGCAATCAAAATTCTGGAACAGTCAACCATGAATTGTTGGCTGGGATTGTTTCCGCTTAAGGAAGATAGAAAACCAAAGTCAGCGGATAGTAGTGATTGGGTTGATAAGTGGAGGAACGCATAATGACAAGAGATGACACAAAGAAGCTGTTAATGAGAATATCCTCTGTTTATCCGAACTGGAAGCCACAGGCTGATTTGACATTTGTTATTGAAACGTGGTGCGAGTATTTATCAGAGTACACTTATGAGCAAGTGCTGATTGCTTTAAAGGCATATATATCTACAGACACAAGCGGATTTGCACCGAGTATCGGTCAATTAGTGGATAAGATTCACAGTATCAAACAACCGTGTGAATTAAACGAAATGGAAGCATGGAGCCTTGTTAGTAATGCACTTAGGAATAGCACATACAACGCGGATGCAGAGTTTTCCCAGCTTCCGGCATTAGTACAAAAAGCGGTCGGCTCACCGAGCAATCTAAGAAATTGGGCGCAGACGGATATAGAAAGTATTGAGAACGTTGTGCAAAGCAATTTTATGCGTACATATCGAACAGTTGTTGCTAGGGAAAAGGAAAGCAGAAAGTTGCCGGAGAGTGTGCGAATTGCAATGAATCAGATGTTGCAGATTGAACACAGGGACCCGTGACAGATTAAGGAGATAAGCAAATGTGTAGATTTAGAAGTGGAATAATCTTAAAAAACAGAATAGTGGTAGCACAGGGAGCAAATGACAGTCACAGTGATTTGCTAGAGGAATTAGGCATAGAGGACACTTGCGAAAATGCCATGAGGAAATTTGTCAGGGCAGAACTTTTACCGCCTGATGGTGAGTGGTGGACTGACCCGGACACATGGAAAGTAAATATTGACCAAGATATCACTCCGGAGTGGTTTGACAACGACAAGGAGAAGTACATTGCCGAATTTAGAGAAGCCGTCAAGGAATGGTGGAAGGACCATGTGTTGGTAGACCAGAAGATTGATGAATTGAGTAGCGGATATTACCGCCTTAAGAGATG
>CAZTCE010000165.1:0-3135 GCA_964612205.1 uncultured Eubacteriales bacterium
ATAATAAAATGAGTGTTTTGATTTTTACATCTGGAACAACAAACACGGCAAAAGGTGTTATGCTATCGCAAAAAAATATAACTTCAAATATTGCTGCTATGGCTAGAATGTCTAAGATGTATGATAATGATGTCTTACTTTCATTTTTACCACTTCATCATACTTTTGAATGTACGATTACTTTTCTTTATGGTTGGTATAGTGGCGTAACTGTTGCATTTTGTGATGGTTTAAAATACATAGCTAAGAATTTGCAAGAGTATAAAATTAGCGTTTTTGTTGCAGTTCCGTTGGTTCTTGAAACTATTTATAAAAAAATTCAAAAAGGAATTAAAGATCAAGGAAAAGAAAAACTTGTAAATATTATGGGCAAAATCGCTAAGTTCTTGTTAATTTTCGGAATTGATATTAGAAGAAAAGTATTTAAAAGTGTTCTAGACCAATTGGGTGGTAATCTAAGAATTGCATATTTTGGTGCTGCCGCGATGGATAAAAAAGTTATTGATGGTTATAACATGTTTGGAATAGAAACGGTTCAAGGATACGGACTTACTGAAACTTCACCGCTTTTAGCTGCTGAAACCGACAAAGAGCATTGCCCAGGTAGTGTTGGAATGGCTCCTTTTAATATTGAGATAAGGCTTGAAGATGTTGACGAAAATGGTGTTGGTGAAATAGTTGCAAAGGGTCCAAATGTTATGCTTGGTTATTATGAAAATCCAGAAGCAACAGAAGCAGTTATGAAAGATGGATGGTTTCACACTGGTGATTTGGGGCGTTATAACAAAGATGGTTATTTGTTTATTGCTGGAAGAAAGAAAGAAGTCATTGTTTTAAAAAATGGTGAGAATGTTTTCCCAAGCGATATAGAATTTTTGGTTAATAAATTGGCATATGTTAAAGAAAGCATATTATTCCCAAGAGAAAATAATAAGGGCGAATTAAATTTAGGAATTAAACTTGTTTATGATCCTGATTTAATTAAAGAAACATTTGGAGAAAAAAGTTTAGAGGAGTATAAGGAAGCAATTTGGGAAGATATAAAGGTTATAAACCAAGATTTATCTGTTTTTAAGAGGATAAAAGAACTTATAATAACGACTGAACCTCTTGAAAAAACAACAACTCAAAAAGTAAAAAGATTTAAAGAGATAGAAAAAATTTTAGCAGAATAAACCTATTATCTATTTTCGACAATTTGTCGAATTGTGTTGCAAATTATGTTAAACTGTTGTATAATGTCCTTGACTGATAAATTTTTTATATAGAAGGAGCGGATCATTATGTCTAACCCGAAAATTTTCATGACTTGTCTTGGTGGTGCTGGTGATTTCACAACTGGTTCTTGTAGTCTTCTTCATATTTCAGACGGAAAGGGGAAAATACTGGTTGGGTTGATTGACCATGGTATTTTTCAAGCGGATGGTGATGAACGGAATTATACTATTCCTTTAGATTCCAAGAAAATTGATTTTGTGATAATAACTCATAGTCACATGGATCATACTGGTGCTTTGCCACTTCTTCGTGATTACAAAGGTAAAATCTACGGAACATCTAGCACGCTCCGCCAGGCAGAAGAACTTTTGCAGGACTCTGCTAGAAATTACGAACGAAATGCGGCTGAGGAGTTGGGTCTAACTTTTGAAGATTACAAGAATATGCAATATCAAATCGAGGCTCTTCAAAAGAAGCAAGATGCTGGACATGATTTGGAAATCTATCATCAGTATTCTTCAATACTTGATGAGATTAATAGCTCTGCACTTTATACACAGGAAGATGTTAAAAATATTTGCGGACATTTTTGTGCTGTTCCGGTGTATGATTATTACCAACTTGCTGAATCAGTTTATTTTAGATTGATTCCTGAAACACATATTAATGGTAGTTGTAGCATTGAGCTGTATGTTGGAGATTTCGATGATAAATCTGTTAACATTGCTTTCTCTGGTGACCTTGGACCGAGCAATAGTGCACTTTACAAGAATCACAAGTACAAGCCGAATCCGTTTATCAAGTATCTGCTTCTTGAGAGTCTTCATGGTGTGGAAGAGCAAAAAGAAACGCCCGAAGATGTGTATCGAAAGGTTAAAAAGCTGATGCTTGATACGTGGAAAAAAAGACGTACTTTGATTTTGGGTGTCTTTTCTCTTGATCGTAGTGCAACAGCACTGATGTATGCTAATAGGGCTATTTTAGAAAAAAATATGTCACTTACAACATACTTTGATGCACCGCTTGGTTACCGTGAACTTTTGTATTACAAAGAGGATTACAAGAGAAAGGATAATCAATGGTTTAAGTCATTGGGAGGGTCAGCGTTCGATACAAATGAGGTAATTTTCTGTAATAGACAATATGAACACCTTGACGCCTTAGAAGATATTGAGGCTAAGGCGATAATTACTTCTTCTGCTATGGGATATGGCGGACGAATGCTTGATTACTTTGACAGATATGTTCAAGATGCGAATGCGGATTTCGTGTTCCTTGGATATCTTCATCCGGATTGCCCTAGTAGCATTTTGCACAATGCTGAAAAGCTGGAACAGGTAGAGCTTAATGGACTGAAGTTTACAAAGGTTTGCAACACTTACCAGTTTGAAGGTCTTACTTCTCATGGATACTTCCCTGAGATGCTTGCAATGATCAATCGTTTTCCAAAGTTGAACGGTCTTCTCCTTAACCATGCTGCTATGGAAACAAAGGAAACCGTTAAGAAAAAGATTGAAGAAATGTATGACTTCGATGTGAGTATTCCTGAGTTATATGATTCCTACGACAATAGTTATTATTGTTTTACTTACGATAGAATGCGGGTTATTTCTAAAGATGAAGGTCGTAAGGTATTCAAAAACGTTTTGAGATAACCATAAAAAATGCAGTTCAACTGAACTGCATTTTTTGTATTTAGATAAAATTTTAGTTTAAAATAGTATAAAATTATGTTAGAATAATATATATTTAATTTATTTGAGGAGATTACATGAAAAGGAGAAATAGGATATTGCTTGTTGTTTTGATTTTACTAATAGTTTTGTTCGGAATTCGATTGTATATAGATCATAATTTAATAAAGATAACTTCGTATGAGATAAGCTCTGATAAAATTCCAATTAGTTTTAGTGGCTA
>CAZTCE010000166.1:0-3114 GCA_964612205.1 uncultured Eubacteriales bacterium
TAATATATTTTTACAAATCATTTATCAACAAATAATTTATTAACTATTAAAATTTAATAATTCCAATTACCACAAAACAACATATATCAAGCCATACATCTTCTATCAATTTTATCATTCCGAAAATAGCGAAACTTAAAATTAAAACATTTCCCCAAAAGCTAGTCAACACTTCCACCACCTTTATACATTATTGTATGCTTAAAATGCATAAAAGTGTGAATAGCTTTTTTAAAGATAAGAATAGCTATATCATTGTCAAACACAACAATATAGCTATTTATAATCGTTTATTTAATTGTGCCAGAAACTTTTGTTTTAGTATCTGTTATTTTAGCAATAACAACACCATATCCAAAATTTATAAGATAATCATTTTCAATTCCTTCTAAACCAGAATCCAATGGAACTCCAGGAACGCCATTTTCAATCTGACTTCCGGTAATATAATGATATTGATATTTAGGATCAGTGCCAGAATTTTTATCTTTTATTTTAATGATGTCATCACTTGTAATTTCAGTGTCCTTTCCATTTGTAAAAAATTCATCAATTTGCACATCTGTTGCAACTGTATCTCCTGATAATGTTAGCTTAATAAGTCTTGCTTCCAATCTTGCATTAACTGAGTTTGTAAAAGTAACAACATCCATAAATTCTTTTCCGTTTTTCACTTCATAAGCTTCATCAGCTGTTTCATAAGAAGAATAAATAGCTATACTTGCTAAAATAATTATTACAACAATTGTTATAATCAATGATATTAAACTTACACCTTTTTTCATGAGTGCCTCCTTATTAATCAGATATTGGGCCATAAACCGCACCTGTATAATAATTTACAATATAACGATTAGTCTTTGAATAATTTTCAAGCCCTAACCTTGCCATATCCCCTGATTCTATAATCATAATATATTCATTAAAATCTCTTGAAATATTATTAGTGATTTTGGTTATTTCTGCTGTTTTTTCTTCTTGAGAAGCTTTTTCAAAATCTAATGTAGAAATTATTTTATTAACACATTCATCACTTGTATATGTGCTCTTAACAGGTTTACCGATTAATGACACAGTATCTTCGTTTTTTAAATAACTATTAAATCTATTAGCAACAGCTGTTTTTAACTGTGCAATTTCATTTGCATTTTTAGAATTTTTTGCTTCAAAAACAGAATCTAACCCATTCGAAGCGAAAATTGCAGTTAAAATCAAAATTATAGCAATCATAATTATTAATGTGATGAGATTTATACCTTTATTGTTTTTTATCATTTTTTATCTTCCTCCACAACAACATAATTAGCTTCCCATTTTAATGTTGGTGTGTCAATTCTATCTTCAATGCTCCATACCTTTTCAAAATCCCAACTAGAAGGGAATTCTCTTATAATCATCATTTGTGCAGAAGTTTTCGAATCAAATGTCATAGAAGTTCCGCTAGAAGATTTGCCAATGCTTTCCAAAACTTCGCCAGGATTAATTGCCTTTACCCAATAACAATTTTCAACAGTTTGTCCAGTTGAACCGCCAACTGCAGAATAACCAACAAAGCCACCTGAAGTTTCGCCTTTCACAACAACGCTTACATCAGAATAAATATTTTTCAAAGCAATCTTTGGCGCTTGTGCCGTGTATATATAACCAGCAATACCACCAATATTTGTTTCACCTGTTTGAATAGAACCTTTAGCGTAAGAATCGATGATTTCTAAGTTTTTACTAGAAGTCATTTCTATTTCACCAATTAAACCTCCTAAGTTGTTTTTTCCATTAACTGCAGTATGCGCAGCCACCTCGTGAATATACGTTGCTTCTGAAACTCTAGCAAGACCAACTAAACCTCCACCGCCATCAATTGCAGTAACATTTCCGTCTGAACTAATTCTTTCAACAGTGCCACTAAATAAAGCTCCTATAACACCGCCAACTTCTTTATCTCCATTTACATTGGCTTCAACTGTACAATTGGCAATTTTTTCAACACCATATGCACCAACTAAACCACCCGTTGTGTTTCTACCAGAAATATCACCACTTGTAACATGAATATAACTTAAAGCTCCGCTACAATAACCTGCAAGTGCACCAGTATATTGACCACCTACAACACTTGGATTTTCAAGTTTTAAGTTTGTGATTGTTGCAGTACCGGCAACTTCTCCGAACAAACCAACGTAACTCTTTGTAGAACGATTAATTTTTAAATTAGAAATTGTGTATCCTCTACCATCTAAAACACCAGTAAAATTAGAAATTGGTTCCCAACCTTCACCATTTGAATATTCAGACATATCAATATCTGCAGACAATTTAAAATATCCATTAGGAACACTTCTAATTTTGTTTAAATCTTGTGCTGAACTAATTACAATTGTTCTATCAGAAATTGGAGTTTCACCTGCTTCGATAGCTAATAAATCTGCAATTGAATGATATCTTCTTCCATTATATTTAACACCCGTTCCATTTACGATATCACCAGTTTCATAGTTAACAATATAAGCCTCATTAGGTAAATTTAAAGAAACTGCAATTTCTGCTAAATTACCAGACTCAAGTAAATAATAGCCATATCTATACTCTTCAACAACTCCATTTACATTTAACTTTGCACCTTCGTTTTCTAAACTATTTCCTGGAAGCTCAATCGATGGATTTGATATATGCATTTCATTGCGCGCCACAACTGCTGTTTTAATGTTTTGCATATCTCTCGTTATTGCAATTCTCCTTTGCTCATCCACATCTCCCCAATACTTAATTACAATTGCTCCAATTATCATAACAAAAGCGACAATGCATACAGCAATCATACTTTTTATTGCAGTCTTTCTTTTGTTTTCTAGTAGACGTTCCTCATCTTTTTGAAAAATGTCTTTTAAACTAACACCCATAACATATTCTCCTTCCAATGCATTAATATAAATCCTATTTCTAGCTTACTATTTCGAGATTATTTTGTCAAGCAAAATACTTTAATAAACTTCATTTAATACTAAAGTTTATGCGTAAAAAATATACCACTTATATATTTTAATTTTCGAGTAATTTTACTTGCATGCACTCGGTCATAAAATATATAAATGGCATACTTTTGATACATAGTAATTT
>CAZTCE010000167.1:0-3067 GCA_964612205.1 uncultured Eubacteriales bacterium
TTATTATACCACGTTGGACAGAATTTCGTGTCTATATATCTATACTAACATCATTACTCCATTAGAAATACTTTTAAAACCTAATGCTAAAGATGTTTTAGTTCCACCATTAGGCGCATAAATTAAAGCATTGCTACTAACTGATTCTATACCTTTCAAATTATTAATTCCGTATACATTTTTAAACTTTTCAACTTTTATTGCCATTTTTTACTCCTTACACTATTAAATAATTTATAACAAAAAGACGCAATACAAAAACTCAAAACCTGTACTAGCGCCTTTTATTCTTTTATATTCCATATTCCTTGTTTACCTAATATTTCTTCGTTGTCATTTATTTTTTCAATTAATTCTAATTTCCAAGCATAACCTGTTCTATCATATCTATGACCATAAACAAGTTCATTTTCTTTAATTATTTTTTTATTTATTTCATTATTTAATTCAATACAATCTAAAATTTTTACTTTTGCAACAATCCTAGACTGAGGATATTTGAGATTAAGATGTTCAAACTTTTTCATTGCATCTTTATCTATACCTTTTCCTGCATGAATTAATATTTCTCCCCTATAACTATACTTCCAACTTCTAAATTCATACTTTTTTAATCCTTCAGCAACTAATGTTGCCCAAGGTTGTTTTAATGTAATTACTTTCATCCTACAATAATCTTCATTTCTTCTTCAGATAAATATTTTATTGAAGTTAACTTTAATAGGCATTCTCTATCTAATTTTTCTGAAGAAATTACTCTCCTATTATTTTTTAAATATTCTTTTGATTCATATACTTCTTGAGCTACAACAACATAAATACCATTTTTTTGAAGAATATTATTTAATTTATCTTCATTCAAATCTATTCCTAGTGTAATTAAAAACATATAATCAACATCTAATAACTCTACATCTTCAAAATTTTGTTTATATCTTTCCCTTAAAGTTCTTTTAGCACTTATTCCACATTTTACATTATTTAATTCAAATGTAAAATCATATTCGACTGAAGAAATTTTACTATCATGAGAATGCCCATTGAGTTTATCAACAATTGGAAGTAACTTTTCTTCAACCCTACTTTCATATGATTGACCAGCGTCTGAAATTATACTTTGATTAACACTTTCAGTCATAATTAATGAAAACATATTATTACAATTTATTTCATAATTATTAACAAGTATTGAAATTTTATCACTAAATTCTCTAACTGATTTACCACTTGATTCTAAAATAAATTCATTTTTCCTGTTGTTATCAGTTAATGCAAAAACCAATAATGAACTCATTACTCTTTGTCCATATGGCAAACTTAACTTTGACATATCACACTCTAAACTTAATTTATCATTTAATTGACTTATCACTTCTTTATATTGATTATTAGCATAAGCTTTTGATTCTTGTAATATTAAATCTTTTATTAACATTAGTTCAATAGATATATCTAGCATATCTTTCCACATAATAATATTTGAATATTCCAAAGTATTAATTAGCATACATAAATCTTCATATTTTTGAGTTCCTTCTGTTGCAATTGCATTATTACTTAATAAAATCTTTTGCAATAATATTCTATCGGATACTTTTATATTTTTTAATAAAACATCTTGCAATAAAATTAATTGCTTATCCGATAACTTACATTTTATTAATAATTTTAAAATTGTGTAAAACTGTAAGTTATTATTATATACTGCTTCTGTTATTTCTATCTTATTATCAGATACCTGTTGTTTTTTATTTGAATTAAAAAATTTAATCAATTTCTCCACCTTCTTTCAAAGCCTCAATTACTTTATTTGCAACCGCTTCTATCATTTTTGTTGGAACAGAATTGCCAAATTGTTTATAACATTGTAAATCGCTTACTACCAATTTGAATTCATCAGGAAAGCCTTGCAATCTTGCTGCCTCGCGGGGCGTCAAACGTCTTGGATTGGCGTTTTTTTGTTCAACTAATATCTCAGACCCATCTTTATAATATCTAGCAGAAATAGTACTTGTATATTCAGAATTTTCATTAAATAAGCTATATCCAAAACCGTTTCCTTTTGCCCTATGTTGTTCTTTTCTTCTTTGATGGCTTGCCCAAATTTTATCTGAAATTGTATATTTTGAATCAACATTCTCTTCTAAGATATCACCAAGTTTTGTTTTTTCTCCGGTTGGCTCTGGAAATTCAAAATTAATATTATGATTTTTAAAACCGACAATTATTATTCTTTCTCTATTTTGTGGAACACCAAAATCTTTTGCATTTAATACTTTATAATAAATTTTATAATCAAGTTTTTTTTCAAGTATATCTCTCATAACTCTAAATGTATTACCTTTATCGTGACTTAATAATCCTTTTACATTTTCAAGCATAAAACATTTTGGCTTATGATATTCTAAAATACGTTCTACTTCAAAAAACATAGTTCCTCTTGTATCATCAAAGCCTTTTCTTTTTCCAGCTATTGAAAATGCTTGACATGGAAATCCAGCCAATAATATATCAAAATTAGGAATATCTTTTGCTTCAATTTGTGTTATATCACCACTTGGTGTATCCCCCCAGTTTGCTTCATATGTTTTTATAGCAAACTTATCAATTTCTGATGAAAAAACGCACTCTCCACCTAATTTTTGATATGGCCTTCTTATACCACCAATCCCAGCAAATAAATCAATAAATTTAAAATCTGCCATACTATCTACCTCACAATCTTTAATCATTAACAATGATATCATAAAAATTTCAATCATATTATTTTCTACTATTTTTCCAATAAAATTCCTACTATTTTTTATAGATTTTTTATTTGAAGGGGTTGGGATATTTCCCATATACGAATTTCGTACGGGAGTACAAATTCAATGCTTGCTAGACAACAATTATACTCACATGACAGCAATGACACTTCCTATACACCCAACATACCCCTCTCTATTTCTTGTCATATTGTCATTACTAACTAAAATAATTATTCATTTTCAGTCAGTAATTTATTTAAATCATCAATTGATTCTTTTTGTTTTTTTATTTCTTTTTCATTATCTTTAATATATTT
>CAZTCE010000168.1:0-3046 GCA_964612205.1 uncultured Eubacteriales bacterium
ATAATATGTACTTCTCTTGAAATATTTGTAAAATTGGCTTACAATACTTTGTATATAATTATACATTTTTATTGTAAGGAGGCTTTATATGTCGTTTTTTAGTCATTTTTGGGAAAAGAAAAATTTGAGTAAAGTTGTTGAAGAAGAAATTGGAAAGCCTGCAAAAGAGAGTGTGGAAAATGTAATAGAGGGTGAAATTGTCACTATTGCGCGTGAATTTGGAAGTGGTGGCAGAGAGATTGCAACTAAGGTTGCTGAAAGATTGGGATATAGATTTTATGACAAAGAAAGCATTGTAAATGTTGCGAAAGAAAACGGCATAGATACTAAACTTTTTAGTCAAATTGATGAAAAAAACATGGATGAATTTTGGTATAAGGTTTCGCCTATGGGTTATGATGTGCCACTTGAAACGGATTCTTTCGAGCAGAAAGTCTCTAATGACAAGATGTTTATGATTCAATCGGATACAATCAGAGAACTTGCAAAAAATGGTGGTGTTGTTTTTGTTGGCAGGTGTGCCTCGTATATTTTAAAAGGTGTGGCTAAAAAGATTTTTATTACTGCTAATTATTCTGATAGAGTTACTAGAATATCTGAAAGATATAATCTTTCTAAGAAAAAATCTGAAAAATTGATTAGAGTTGCAGATAAAAAAAGAGAAAAGTATTATGATTATTACACTAATTCTAAGTGGAATGATGTTAATAATTATGATTTGGTTATTAATACGAGCGATTCTGGAATTGCTGGCGCTGTCGATAAAATTGTTGAATTTGTACGCCATTAATTTGTTTATTGGAATTAAAAATGCAAATATTGTTTGTTTTGTTTATTTTTTCATTTTCAGTAAAATTGACAGTTATTTTAAATTGTAGTAAAATATATATAAGTATGTATGAGTCTGAATTGGAGGAGGATACCTATGAAAAATAACAAAGGTATTTCGATGATTTCGTTAATTGTAACAATAATTTGTATTTTAATATTTATTGGACTTTCATATAGGATTGGTTCTCGTTATATTAAAGAGTCAAAAGAGGAGGAAAGGTCTTCTTTGATTGCGGTCATTTCTGATGCTGTTGTTAGAAGGCAGAATGATAAGTATATCAGCGTGGGTGCTGAAAAAATGTATTATTCTGGTTATCCAATGACAGAAGAGGAATTTAATAAAATTATGGGCTCTGGCGATTATGAATGGGGCAATGGCTTGTGGTTTATTGTTGACGCTAAAAGTGCGGAAGATTTGGGCATTGTTGATTCTAAGCAATATTTAGTTGAAGATTTAACAAAGCCAAAAACAGATGCGGATGATGATAAATATATTGCTATTGTTGATTATGATACCGGTGAGGTTGAGCTTGTTTATTATGATGGAGAAACTGCCAAAGACACGTTTGATAAAATTGCTGAAAATGCAAAAGACAATGAAACTGGTTGCACGCATGCTTTCAGTGTTGTGAGTTGTATTGAACCTTCTGTTTGTGCAAAATGTGGAAAGATTTTCTCGCATGCTTTGGGGCATGATTTTAATGTTGAACATGCAACTTGTACTAAAGATAAAAAGTGTAATAGATGTGGATATATTGCTGAAAAAGCAATTGGGCATGAGTATGATACTTCAACTTTAAGTTATAATGATGAAGGTCATTTTAACAAATGTGTGAGGTATGCAGAATGTGGTGCAGTTGGAAATTTCAAACCGCATACAAAGGAATATGGATATATTGAAGGCAATGAGTGGAAGCATAATGTTCGTTGCACGGTTGATGAGTGTGCTTGGACAAAGGTTGAAGAATGTAAGAAAAACATAAAACCTAAGGATATTAGTAAACATATAATTTATTGTGCTGATTGTGGCAGAAGTGAAGAAAAAGACCATGATGACATAAAATATAGATATATCGATAAAGATAAACACATGGTTTATTGTGATACTTGTAAAAGTGATTTATATCTTGAAGAACATGTGGATGTTGAAAAACCTTGGGGCGTTTGTGATATGTGTAATGGAATTGTAAATGTTAACAGAGAACCGAGGGTAGAGTTACTTGTAATGGAGAATATTTCACCAGACGCTAATGATAAATATTATGCTAAATCTGGAGAAACAATAAAGGTGACATTGGAGTTTTCAGATTTGTTAGCAAAAGCGCCAACTATAAAGATCCAAAATCAGGTAATCGGCACTGGTAAAATTTATACGACTGATAGTATTACTTGGTATGCAGAGTTTAAAACTTCTGATTACCCATTTGAACAGGGAAACATGAGCATTGAAGTTTCTGATGTTAAAAGTTTATGGGGAGTTGACATGCCTAACATTGTCACAGAAACAACTGATAAAAATTATATTACTTATGATTCGGTTAAGCCTGAATATATTTATGTGCAATAAAATTTTATGAAAAAAAATTCACCAAAAAGCTAGACAGTATTTTTCACAATTGATATAATTATTTTATAAATTACAAAAGAGGAGGAGTTTTTATGTCAGAAGACAAAAAAGAAAAAGTAAAATTTGAAGAACATGAGAAAAGAGCGTTTTGGATTATTGGCTTTGCATTAATATTATTTTTAGTTCTTGTTTTTGGTGGCATTATTTTGCTAAAAGTAACTCGTAATGTTTTAGATGATGTGAACGATTTAGATGGTAATCTTACAATTGGTGGCGATGAAATCAAAAATTATACTACTGATGAAGATGGCGAAAGAAGAAATGTCAGCGAAGGCGTTGTAGATGCTGAGTTTGAAGTTGCTGGTAGAAGATTTTCTCATTTCAACATTAGAGAATATGCTGGCATGTCTACTATAGATGCTACAGTTGAAAATTTAACAGAAGAAACTTTGCCAGAAGCTGATTTTGTTTTGATTTTATATGATAACAATGGCGATTCTTTAGAAGAAGTCGTTGTTCGTATTGCTGAAATAAAAGCGCAAAGAATGGAAATGTTAATTACAACTTTAGAAGAAGATTTAGCAAATGCTAAAAGCATTGATGTTAAAGAAGTTACTGGTAACGTTGAAGTTTCAGAATAATTTATAT
>CAZTCE010000169.1:0-3029 GCA_964612205.1 uncultured Eubacteriales bacterium
TAACTATACACCTTATGAGGGAGATGAATCATTTTTAGCTGGTGCAACTGAAAATACTAAAAAGTTATGGGATGAAGTTCTTAAACTTTATGAAATTGAAAGAGAAAAAGGTGTTTTAGACATTGCAACAGACGTTGCTTCAAATATAAATGCTTTTGCACCTGGATATATAGATAAAGATTTGGAAAAAGTTGTTGGATTGCAAACTGATGCTCCACTGAAAAGAGCAATAATGCCTGAGGGGGGAATTAGAATTGTTGAACAGTCGTGTGAAGCTTATGGATATCATGCATCTGACAAAATAAAAGATATTTATCATAATTATAGAAAGACGCATAATGATGGCGTTTTTGAAGCGTATACACCGGAAATTAGAGCAGCAAGAAAAAATAAACTTTTAACAGGTTTGCCTGATGGATATGGAAGAGGAAGAATAATTGGAGATTATAGGCGTATTGCACTTTATGGTGTTGATATATTAATCGAAGAAAAGAAGAAGGATTATGAAAATACTTCTAGCAATTGGATGAGTGAAGAAATAATTCGTGAAAGAGAAGAAATATTTGAGCAAATTAAAGCTTTAGAAGATCTAAAGAAGATGGCTTTAGGATATGGTTTTGATATTTCAAGACCTGCATCAAATTCGAGGGAAGCTGTTCAATGGCTATATTTTGGTTATCTAGGAGCTATCAAACAACAAAATGGTGCTGCTATGAGTCTTGGAAGAACGTCTACTTTCTTAGATATTTATTTTGAAAGAGATTTAAAAGCTGGATATATAACAGAAGAAGAGTTACAAGAAATAATGGATCATTTCGTTATGAAACTTCGTTTAGTTAGATTTCTTCGCACACCTGAATATAATGAGTTGTTTAGCGGTGATCCTGTTTGGGTTACTGAAAGTGTTGGTGGTATGGGAATCGATGGAAGAACTTTAGTAACTAAAAATTCTTTCAGAGTAATTCATACTTTAGAAACAATGGGAACATCGCCTGAACCTAATTTGACAATACTTTGGTCAACAAGATTGCCAGAAGGTTTTAAAAAGTTCTGTTCAAGAATTTCTATTGAAACAAGTTCTGTTCAATATGAAAATGATGATTTAATGAGAGATTATTTAGGTGATGATTATGCAATTGCTTGTTGTGTAAGTCCTATGAGAGTTGGTAAACAAATGCAGTTCTTTGGTGCTAGAGCAAATCTTGCTAAAACTTTGACTTATGCAATAAATGGTGGAAAAGATGAAATGACTGGAGTCCAAGTTACACCTGAGTTTGCTCCTGTTGTTGGCGAAGATGCATTAAATTTTGATGAGGTTTGGAAGAAGTATACTCAGATGATGGATTATGTTGCAAAGATATATGTAGACGCTTTGAATATAATTCATTATATGCATGATAAATATGCTTATGAAAGTTTAGAGATGGCTCTTCATGATAAACAAATATTAAGAACGATGGCTTGCGGAATTGCAGGACTTTCTGTTGCAGCAGATTCTTTGTCGGCAATCAAATATGCAAAGGTTTATCCGATAAGAAACGAAGCTGGATTAGTTGTTGATTATCGTATTGAAGGAGATTTCCCTAAATATGGAAATGACGACGATAGAGTTGATGATATAGCTGTTTTGATTCAAAAAACTTTTATGGATAAATTAAGAAATCAAAAAACTTATAGAGATGCAAAGCCTACAATGAGCATTTTAACAATTACTTCAAACGTTGTATATGGCAAGGCTACTGGAAACACACCAGATGGTAGAAAAGCAGGAGCTCCATTTGGACCTGGTGCAAATCCTCTTCATGGTAGAGATGAAAACGGTGCAGTTGCCGTGCTAAATTCACTTGCTAAATTAGATTTTGAAAATTCTGAAGATGGAATTTCATACACATTTGCTGTTGCACCTAGTGCTTTGGGAAATGATAAAGAAGCAAGAATTAATAATTTGATTGGATTATTAGATGGATATTTTGGTCAATTAAGTCATCATGTTAATGTAAATGTGTTTAACAGAGAATTATTATTAGATGCAATGGATCATCCGGAAAAATATCCACAACTTACAATTCGTGTTAGCGGATATGCAGTTAACTTTATAAAACTAACTCGTGAGCAACAATTAGATGTAATAAATAGAACAATACATGAAAGAATATAAGGATAAGTGATAATAATGGAAAATATTAGAGGTAATATACATTCTTTTGAAAGCTTTGGAACAGTTGATGGACCAGGAATAAGATTTGTAGCATTTATGCAAGGCTGTCCTTTGAGATGCAAATATTGTCATAATCGTGATACTTGGGAAGTTGGAATTGGAAATCAATATGAAGTGGATGAAGTAGTTGAAAGGGTATTAAGAAGTAAACCATTCATTGATTCATCGAAGGGTGGTTTTACTGCAAGTGGTGGTGAACCGCTACTTCAAAGTGAATTTTTGACAGAACTTTTTAAAAAGCTAAAGGAAAATGGAATTCACACAGCATTAGACACAGCTGGAAGTTTACCTATTAGTAAACAAATAAAAGAACTACTAAAATATACTGATTTAGTAATATTAGACATTAAACATATTGATGATAAAAAGTGCAAAAATTTGACAGGTGCATCTAATAAAAATGAAATTAAATTTGCGAAGTATTGCTCGAAGCAGAATATAAAAATGTGGGTTAGACAAGTGCTTATTCCTGGCTATACTGATGATGTAAGCGATTTAAAAAAGACAAGGAAATTTATAGATAGTTTGAGAAATGTAGAAAAAGTTGAGGTTTTACCATATCACGATTTGGGCAAAACAAAATGGGAAAATATGGGGCTTGACTACCCATTAAAAGATGTGAATTTACCAACTGAAGAGGAAATTAAGCAAGTTGAAAAAATTCTCTGCGTTGAAACAGAAAAATCATTGATAGTGAAACCTTTTTGGAGTAAATGGCTTGCTAAATAGTTATAGCTAAATTAAAATAATGTTATATCTTTGTTGGCATTATAGTAAAATATTTATGAATGCGATTTAAACTGGATAAAAG
>CAZTCE010000170.1:0-3005 GCA_964612205.1 uncultured Eubacteriales bacterium
TTATTATAGGAGGTATTATTATAATGAAAAAAATATTGAGTGTCATGATGATTTTAATAGTAGTATTGCCGATGACCGTGTTTGCTGCATTTCCAGATGTGGCTAGTAATCACTGGGCAAATGAGTTCATTACAAAACTTGCTGAAAACGGTGTAATAGATGGTTATCCGAATGGAACATTTGGACCTGAATTAACCCTTACAAAAGGAGCATTCTTGAAACTTATAGTAACAGCTAGTTTAGATGGAATTGATTTTTCGCAAGTTACTGGTGATTTTGAAAGCTGGGCAGCACCTTATGTTAAAGTAGCAGAAAATTACAATGTTTTAGAAAAAGGCTCAATAACAAAAGAAGATATTGATCAACCTATAACCAGAATTGATGTTATAAAAATTTTGAGTTTGTGCGATATTAACATGAGAGGCCGTGACCAAGAAGCATTAGACTATTTAACTTTTAGTGATATAAATGATTTGGATGTTGCTTCTGAAATTCTACTTAATCATGCTGTTGCAAGAAAAATTATAGATGGTTATCCAGATGGAACATTTAAACCACAAAATAATTTGACAAGAGCGGAAGCTTCAAAAATTTTAGGGGTTTATATGGAAAAGTAGAAAGGAGAATAAATGAATGAAAAGAAAAATTGTTTTAACATTATTTTTGACTTTCGTTTTGGTGTTTACGGCTTGCTATATTGTTTATGCTGAATCATTTGACACACAGGTTGCAACGAATAAAGATGCTGATGATGCTAAAACTCGAGAAATTGCATATAGACCGGTAACGGGAACGAGGTATGTATTTAGAATAAACGGAGAAGATATTGGTAGCATTAGTGTTGGAGGTTTGGGGTCACAAAATTACTGGGTAAATCATGTTAGAAATACGACTGTTGATTCTGATGGACTAGAGTATTATAATCCTTATGTTAATCAAGAAAAAAAAGGAGTAAATAACAATAGGAACTGGGAATTGGTCTATGTTGGTTGGAACAATAATAACACAATTGTTTTCAAGGGAAATAAAGCAAAATATTATTTTTTTGATACACCAGCTTCTTCTCTTGAAAAATATGTTGAAGAGCTTAATGGTGAAAAACAATATAGGCATATAATTGTTTGGAAAAGACCACAGAAGGACAAAGATGGATATGTGAAAACTGATAATTTTGGTTTAAATGGCTCAGATATAAAAAAATTGGTTGCAGCAATTAAAATTAGAGCTGAAGAGTTAGGTGACCAAGTTACTTTAAACCAACTTTCGGATATAGAAAAAGGAAAAGTAAATTTTGAAATTAGAGCAGAAATTTTAATGGTGATGAGGATGCCTGTTGAAAATAGTGGAAAGTATAAGGAACTTACAGGTAAAACTTTGATTAGAGAGGCAAGTGATTGTTATACTTACTATAAACGTGCGGGCGTTGCATATTATACATACAGAGAAGCAAGTTGGGTATTAAGTGCTATAAGAGATTTTACCGGTACCACGTACTATGGTGGTGTGCATAATCATTTTTCTTCAACGGCATCGCAATTGTATGAAAAAGATGAACCTTATATAACAGAGTATTTAGGTGAGGCAGGGGCATCAAAAGAGGTGGCTATGTATGATGGAGAAAACAAATGGAAAAACTATTATCACGGCTGGGACTATGTAGCTTTTGAAAATCCATATCAAACTAACCAAACAACCGTAACAGAAACTGCGAAACTTAAAAATGAAGATGGAAGTGAAACTATTTTATCTGGTCCAACAGAAACAAAAATAACGGAAGATACAACATTTACAAGACCAGAAAATAACTATACTTATACTGGTTTAGAATTTGATGGTGGTACAAAATCTCAGGTAAATTCTCAACTTGTAGAAGCAGATAATGGCACGCACACAATTGTTTATTGGTATGAAGTCGAGAAAAAAACAACAATAACAATTAATTACAAAGATGAAAAGACAGGCAAGGATATATGTCCTTCTGAAATAGTCGAACCGGGTGAACACTCTAAGAAAGATTTCGATGGATATGACTATACAGGTTTAGAAATAGTGCGACCGACAGCTGTTGCAAAAGATTCTACGAAAAATAGCATAACAATTCCAGATGACAAACTGGCACATGAAATTATATTCTGGTATAAGAAAGAAGAAATTACAACAGTAACAGTTACACATAAAATGCAAGATGGAACTCTTTTACGTGGTTCGGATAGTTATTCTATCAAGAAGACTGACAATCCTTTAATTTTTTCACAGGCTGTATCAGAATTTGGCAATGATAAGGTGTATGTTGGAGTAGATGAAATTTCGGGCAATGATACAATCAAAAATAAATCTACTGAAGAGTCTGTAACGATAAGTTATGCTGGAAATAAAAATTATGAAATTACATTTTGGTATAGACTAAAAGCAGTTACGAAAATTAAAGTAATACATAAATCAGAGGGTGGAAATATTTTACAACCCGAATTGGAATTTGCAATTGTAGAAGGAGAAACAGGAAAAACATTTACACAGTTAGAAAAGGCTTTCGGTAATGGATACAATTATATTGGTGTTGACGAAACTGAAGATAGCAATGTTATTAAAACTAAAAAGAAAGATAAGGATACAGAAATAAGAATAGAGCATAGTGGCAACAAAACTTATGAAATTACTTTTTGGTATGCAATGCAAACTCAAGTAAAAATAATTGGAAGATGTGAAGGAAAAAAATCAAATATTTATGCAGTAACATTGGATAAAGAAAATCTTCCTTTCACCAAAACATATAAAGAAAGTGTTTATAAAGATTATTATGATTTTAACAATTATACCTATTTAAACGAATATGAAATAAAATTAGGAACACATACATATTTAGGTGAGAAAGGCGATATATTAAAAGGAGATTCGGCTCAAGTTGCGGTGAATGAATCAACTGATGCACCACAACAGATATTAATAGTATTTTATTATAAATCTAATTTTAATATAGATTATGATACTCATACACTTAAAGTATA
>CAZTCE010000171.1:0-2996 GCA_964612205.1 uncultured Eubacteriales bacterium
AATTGTATATTTATTTTTTAATTTGTAGTATAATATCTTTTGAAAAAATAAACTAAGGAGGAAAAAATAATGGTTACAAAATTTGTTTTAAATGAAACATCATATTTTGGAAAAGGCTCAAGAGAAGTTTTGGCAGAGGAGATACAAAAGAGAGGATTCAAAAAAGTATTATTAGTAAGTGATAAGTCATTAGTCGAAGCAGGTGTTACAAAAAATGTTACAGATGTTTTGGATAATGCTAAAATAAAATACACTTTATATGACGAAGTTAAACCTAATCCAACTATAAAAAATGTTATGGATGGGGTAAAGGTTTGTAAAAGAACTAGAGCAGATGTTATTGTCGCTGTCGGTGGCGGTTCAAGCATCGACACAGCAAAAGGAATTTCAATATTAATGACAAATCCTGATAGAACATTACAATCATTAAATGGTCTTTCAAATACAGTTAATAAAGGAATGCCACTTATTGCACTACCAACAACTCATGGCACAGCTGCTGAAGTAACAATAAATTATGTTATAACAGATGAAGAAAGAGAAATCAAAATGGTATGTGTTGATCCAAACGATATCCCACAAGTTGCAATCATCGATTCAGATTTAATGGCTACAATGCCTAAATCAATTGCAGCTTCAACTGGTATGGATGCATTAACACACGCCGTGGAAGGCTATATAACAAAAGCTCATAACACAATGGCAGATATGTTCCATATGGAAGCAATCAAATTAATTTTTAAATATTTACCAGCTGCTGTTAATGATAAAAATGAAGAAGCCATTGAAATGATGGGACTTGCACAATACATTGCAGGAATGGGCTTTTCAAATGTTGGTTTAGGAATTGTACATTCAATGGCACACCAATTAGGTGCTGTTTACGACACACCTCACGGACTTGCTAATGCAATTTTGTTGCCAACGGTTATGAGATTTAACGGCGAAGTTTGTGCAGATAGATTTAGAGAAATCTTAGTAAACATAGGCAGACCAGATGCTGCTAATTTAAATGACCAAGACGTAATTAATACATTCGTTTGGATGATTTCTGAATTATCAAAGAGTGTTGGAATTACTGAAACTGTTAAAGATACAGGATGCAAAGAAGAAGATTTAGAAATGCTTGCAGATAAAGCAATGGAAGACCCTTGTAAACCAGGCAATCCGAGAGATGTTTCAAAAGAGGATTTCATTAATTTATATCGTGCAGCAATGTAAAAAGAAAAGGTGATAATATGAGTAATGAAGTTATGAGAATGGCTATTGAAAAGGCTAAAGAAACTATGAATAAAAATTTTGGTGGACCTTTTGGTGCTGCTGTTATTGATGAAAAAGGAGAAGTTATTGTAGTAACATCAAATTCCGTTCTTCGTGATAACGATCCAACAGCACATGCAGAAGTTAATGCAATTCGTGAAGCTTGCAAAAAGCTTGAAACATACGATTTAAATGGCTATGTGCTATATGCAACAGGTTATCCTTGTCCAATGTGTATGTCTGCAATTATTTGGGCGAACATAAAAAAAGTATATTTCGGTTGCACACCGCAAGATGCCGAAAAGATAGGCTTTCGAGATGATTTCATATACAGATTTATAAATGACGATTGTAAAGATAAAGAAATTCTAGAAATTGCAGAACTCGATAGAGCAGAATGCCTAGAATTGTTCGAAGAATATTCTAAAAAAAGTAAAACAATTTATTAAAAATCGTAATTCTGTTGACAAATTATGTAAAATTGCATATAATCTGTTTGTCACTTATTTTGGGAGGTTTCTGTCAGTATTTTGAACGGGAATGAAAGGAGAAGAGTAGTAATGACGAGGAATTGCAGTGAAGGAGCAAGAACGCTTTGGAATCAAGGTATTTCGACTATATTTGCTACAAGACTGACAAATAGAGATATTAAGCGGTTTGTAGAAGAAGAATTAAATGTGAAATGTGGTAGGATTCTAAGAAGAAGAAATAGTATGACTTATGCAGTTGAATTTGTAATTAGTAAGCCATTTTTCAAAAAACGCTTTGTTTCTTCAGACAACAATATGATCTATATGCAAACTATGAGTTCTGATAAACTTGTGTTTGAAGCATACGATTTTAAATTTAGAATATCAGATTATTTTTTGTTTTCTGAAGGTGATATGCAAAGATGGATTAATTATATGACCGAAAAATTTGGAGATTCATATGAAAAATTTATGATGAGTTATTCAGAATGACGGCAATTGTTTAATTAAAAAATAGATTTATACTTTTGCGTATAAATCTATTTTTTTGCTAATAAGAAACCCCCAGTTATATTGGGGGTTTCTTATTGTGGCTCGATAAAAATTATCGGTTGTATACTCAGAACTTGTTACATTCAACCATGAGAGATTTCATCATATTGTTGAATTCTTTCTGGTCAAAGTATTCCTGGCTCTCGTAGAGATCCGCAAACGAGCGCGTTGTTGAATCTTCGGGGTATGCGAGTCGCTGAACAGACTTGGAATTGACGGCGTTGCTAGCGAGGCGATCGGGATACATCGAACGCCGGAAATCAGCATTGCGCTTCTTTTCACGGCTCTCGTGTGCATAGAGTCGCCAATCACGTCCCATAAACATCGCTTTCTTTTCCTTGGAATGGTAGATGGGATGATGCTTAAGACGCATCTTGCGGTTAATAGCTCGACTCGTGCGGTCCTTCTGAGCGTATTCAAGATTGCTGAAATCAGCTTCATCAAAGAAATAGGCATCCAGCGGGTCGCGGTGCTTGGGCATAATCTCGAGCTTATCGCCGAACTGCTCTTCGAACATTTTACGTGCTTTCTCGATATCGAGGCACTCATGCTCATATCCGTCAGTGATAACAGCGGCTTCGCCCATGGTGAAAAGCACACGACAGGAATTGTAGTTCTTCATATTGGTTCCTCCTTAAAAATCAAGTTGGATTTATAGGGTTTAACATCATCTATATTCTAGCACACTTTACATAATATTGCAAGCTTTTATGT
>CAZTCE010000172.1:0-2961 GCA_964612205.1 uncultured Eubacteriales bacterium
TTTCCTGCATCAAAAAAATACAATAGCCTTGCCCAGGCACCCTCGCCCTGGGCTCGAAGTTCCAGTATTCCATCTTGAAGAAACTTTGATTTGGAAGCCCCTATGGAAGACCCTTCTTGAAGCACTTCAAGCAGAGTTCTAATTAGTTTACCATATAGTCTTGGGTACTCAGAATTTAATTGAGCCAAGTATACTTTTGCAGGGCAAGTACCTCTTTCATTGGAGGCAAAGATGACCTCACACTTAAGATTGGAGAGGCACCTAACCTGCTGCCTCTCAAAGTACTGAAGGTCAAACCTTTTTTCCCATCTTTGGACACTTTCCACCACAGAGGTTGTAGTTGCCTCTCCTCCAGAAGAGGGGTTGCCATTACAGCTTCCAGTTAGAGAGGAAGAAGTACTTGAGGATGCTGCTCCAGACATCTGATTAAACATCTCAATATTATGTGGCACATTTCCAGCATTGAATACTTCATACCATCCACGATAGTTCTTCTTTTTTCGCTGCTTCTCTGCTAATTTATTTATCTTTTCCAGAGTGTATCCTTCCATTAATTTCATCCACCAGCTAATTATCTAATCAGTTTAGCAGTTAGATCTGACCTTGCTAAGCCCCAATTTTTAGTTTGTCCTCAATCAGGAGAAATTCAAAAAGGAGATCAATTATCGATCTCCCTTCCTTTAATAATACACTCATTCGAGTCTAGAATAACTCTTATAATCGCTCCGAGATCTTCTGGATGTTTTTCTAGGTGGTACTCCAGATTGTAAGCTAGCTGCTCCTTACTTAAGAAGCTCACATAAGCTCCCTCAGGAACCTCAATCTTCATCTTCGTCCTCCATTGACTGGCCTGGAAGCCATCCAGATGCAAGTCTAGCTCGCATTCTTTCCCTAGCAGCTTGCTTCTGCTCTTCAGACTTCTCTGAGATAGCCCCAGATGTAAATCTGACTGCTTTTTTAGGAGCAATGAAATTCCAGCCTAAAGCATATCCATCCTTATCTCTGCCAGCCTCATAGCATTTCCATTCAGAGGGATTCTTTGCCATAGCTCTCTTGATTTTTGTTAGAGCTGTATTATCAGATGTGAAGATGTGGACCTGCTTATCTCCTCGCATCCAACCAATTGTGGTTTCAGCTTCATCCATATCACATCGAACAGGAGTTATTTCTTCTATAGAATTTACAAATTTCCTTGTTTCCATAATTTTCACCTCAAGAACCTTCCTCATTAAACCATCACTGGATTGCCTTTTAGGTAGTCATATAAATCCTGGATGGTAGATAATTTAACTTCCTTTTCTGTAGACAGCTTTCTCCACTGCCTACCAAAGTCGTAGTCCATGCAGAAGGCATCTACAATATCTCTAGCATCTGGTACAGAACTCCACCAGCAGAGAGACTCAGCAATATAGTTGTAGGTATCAAAGCTTTCAATGTAGGTGAAATCTTCAGCAATCTGTCTTCCTAGAGAATTGATCTTCTCTGCACTCTCTTTGTTTTTGATTAGCACCCTAATTCCTCGCTCAAAGGTGTCAAAGTCCATTGTAAAGTTCATTTAGTATTCTCCTTCAATAACTCTCGAATTAATTCCTCAGGAGTCTTATGAAGCTGAGTGTCTAAATCATCTCCTACATACTGCTCTGTGGTACATAAATTCTCTACTGGCTTATAGTCATCTTGAATAACTTCAAATACACTGTAACTTCTCATATTATCTTACTCCTAACTCAGGTATGAAGATTTAAGTGGATCAAGTTGCACTTTCACATCCACTCGAATGGAGTCAGGAGGTGTCTCGCCACCAGCTGAAAATTGACTCCTCGTGATCATCTTTAGTGCACCCTGCAACTCCTCCACTGTGAGAACTCCTAGAGTATCCATCAATTTGAAGATATCATCACTATCAACATCCATCCTAACTGAAAACTCTATCCTTGCCACAATGCTCACCTCCAACTGATTGCATATACACTATTCAACGACTGGGAATTGCCCACATCTTACCAACCTTTCCTTTTGAGGAATTCCAAATATCCCAAACTTTTCCATCAACAATACAGGATGCATGATGAGTACCCAGATTTAAGTAGTAGGTAGTGTAAGGAATGTGTACTCCATCGTTATCTATAAATGAGCCATCTTGAATCAAAAAGCATACTTCCTCTCCAGTCATCTTGGAGCGATCTCTCTTTCTAGGTTGAGCAAACTTAATGGCTCCTTTAGATTTGAGATAGGTTTCAATTACCGAATCCTCTTCAGGAGGCATTCCTCTTCTCATTCCTAACTCAAAAATATCTCTATAAGTTTGCTCCCAAGATTGCCCTAGAGCAGTGCTTAAGGCTCTTACTACGCAATCTCCAACTCTATGATTCTTGGGATTAGCATTGTGGTAGTGAAAGTAGTCAGTCTCTGCAGGAATCTTTTTAATTGCCATAATTTTTCAAACCTCTCCTCTACTGTGATTATATTATCCTACAATTGAATTGAGAAGTCAACTACTTCCAAGAGGATTTAAAAAAAAAATGAAAATAGTCAGCAAGACTACTTGTCCCACTGACTATTTTCTAGGAGGTGAAAAATATGAAAACGGACTAGTCACCAGTGACTAGTCACTAATTTTAGCCTTCCCATTTTCCTAGGAAAAACTGAAATTGGATAAGCCGTGTAAATTTGGAAGTCTAGGACAGCCTTCAAGAATTAGTTAACCACTGAACTGTGCCCCATAAGCTGCCAAATATTTTTTTTGCTGTAGAATGTAGTTGTTTCAGAAATTACTATACTCTTCTCTAGAAAAAATTATGGACTACAGAGGTGACGAACGTCACGTAGCGAAGCTGAAGGTACTGAAGCGTAGCGTAGTAAAGTGAGGATCCTCTGTACCCTGTTGCTGCTAAGCAACAGCCTTCTAAGAAGAAAGTCTAAACTCTTAACCTGGCTCAGACTCACTCACCCCCCTAATAT
>CAZTCE010000173.1:0-2959 GCA_964612205.1 uncultured Eubacteriales bacterium
CTATGGTTCAGATGCAACCTATCCAGAAGATGTTTATGGAACTCCTATAAAGGCAACAAGTTCAGCAGGTGCTTTTGAGTTTGCTGGTTGGTCACCTGCTCCAGAGAAAATAACTGGACCACTGGATTGCTATGCTCAGTATACAGTTAAGGAAGGAGAGTGGCATGAATGCTTACTCACTGAATTTGACTATAATACCAACACAGAGGACCAGACAATTGCCCTAACCAGGTGGAAGGGAACTGCAACGGTTATTGATATTCCTGAGGAATTTGAAACTGATAGATCCTATTCTACAACTTCTATTGGAGGATTTAGTAGCTCTGATGTGGTGCTGGTTGATTTGCCAGATACGCTACAGACCATTGAGAATAGTGCATTCCTAAGTGCAGTGGAGCTGGAGGCTATTACAATTCCTGAAAATGTAACCAGCATAGGTAGACTAGCATTCAGCCAGTGTACTGCGCTGAAATCTATAGAGTATAATGCTAAGGATTGCAGAGTGGCTGATGGAGCAAGCATTCAGGAGAAACCTTTTGAAGGAGCTGGTGCAGATGAGGGAATGGTGATTACCATTGGACCTGAAGTAACCAAGATTCCTGAGGGAATGTTCTATCAGTACAAATCTAGATCTGGATCCAGTACGTATGCTACTATAGAGGAACTAAAATTCGAAGGAGATAAATGCATAGCAATTGAGAATGATGCTTTCAAAGGCTGCAACATTAAAAACTTCGAAATCCCCTCTAGTGTGAAGACTATTGGTGACTATGCTTTCTGGATTAACAAATTCAAGGAGCACTTAGAGATTCCTGAGGGAGTTATATCTATTGGTAGAAACTGCTTCCAAGAATGGTCAGCATTGAGATCCATAAAACTTCCCAGTACTCTAACCACAATTGGAGATGGCGCATTTAGAGAGTCTCCCAGAATTGAATATATTGAAATTGCTAAGAATAACAACTTCGCAGTAATCAATCAGTGCTTAATTCGAAATAGAGACCAGTGCTTAATTTTTGGATGCGCAAATAGTATAATTCCTGAGAGTGTAAAATCCTTTGCAGAAGGTGCTTTTGAAGGATGTGAAGGATTACAGTCAGTAGTTATTCCCGAGGGAGTTACTCAAATCAGTCAGGCAGTATTCAGGAACTGTGTAGCATTATCAGATGTTACCTTGCCTTCTAATTTGAAGGTTGTTTGGTACAGTGCTTTCTACAATTGTGCAATGCCTCACATCAACCTACCTGAGGGACTTGAATCCATACTCTCCTACGCTTTTGCTTATGGTCAGCTTGAAGAGATTAAGATTCCTGACTCCTGTACAGCAATAGAAAGTAGTGCTTTCAGAGGTAACACCAGGCTAACAACTGCAGATCTAGGAACAGGAGTGAAGTCTTTAGGAACTCAGGTGTTTGCAAATTGCTTGGCAATGACCACCATAACCCTAAGCGATAGCCTGCAAGTTATTGAAGGTCCAGAAACACTGTTCCAGGGATGCACAAGTTTGACTACTGTCAACTGTCCTTTCGCTGAAGGAGCAGTTGCAGGATTGACTAAGGCCATTCCTGCAGGAGTTACTGTCAATTATAACTATCAAAGAATTGAGGAGGAATAATTATGTACTATAAAGTTATTTGTGGTAACCTCACAGTAGATGTCTTAGATGAGATCAAGTGGGTAAGGTTCCTTAGTAAATTCGATCAAGTTGCTATCACTGATAAATCTAGTGCTCATGGATTCTATGGCTCGGATAATAAAACTATCTACAAGAGGGAGGGCTGCAAAAGCTCTTCCTCAAAGGCCTACAGGACTGGAAAGCTTCAGCAGATTGGAGAGGAGGAGTACAACTCTCTAAAAGGCAAGATTAGGGCTGGAGGTAAAATTCCAGCTGAAAGAAGCTTAGTTCAAAAGGCTCAGCAGGCTAAGATTGAGGAGCTGTCAGCCACCTGTAGTGGGAGAATTGAGCAGGGTGTGGCTGTGAAGCTTTCAGATGGGAGGGTTTACAATTTCTCCTGCACTCTAGAAGACCAGCTCAATATGCAGGCACTGCAAGCAGAAATTCTTTCTGGGGCTACAGAAGTTATTTATCATGCAAATAATAAACCCTGCAAAAACTTCTCAGCTGAAGATTTCAGTAAGATTCTTCAGGCATCTAGGAAGTGTATAAAATACCACACCACGTATTTCAATCTACTAAAGAATTATGTCAAGCAGCAGCAGGACGTAAACTTGATTGCAGATATCTACTATGGAATTGATATTTTATCTCTAGACTCTTCTGAAGAAGCCAGACAGTTGATGAAGGAGGTAATCAATGAGTAAGACTCTTACAACAAGAATTGTTTCTACTCACGACGTAGAGGCTAACTGGAAAGCCTATCCATCATTTATCCCTCAACTAGGGGAGATCATCATTTATGATCCAGATGAGGAACATCCTTATGCTAGAGTGAAGGTTGGTGATGGAAAGTCCTATCTAGCTGCAATTCCATTCCACATCCAAGAGGAGGCTAGGGTAGAAATTGCGAGCGCTTTTGGAGAACCTGATGAAGATGGATATATCTATCTTGAGGGTGGAAATATCAACTCTGTGAACTAAAGAAAGGGTCAGCTTATGCTGACCTTTCTTCTATTTACTGGCTAAATTCTGTAGCAGACTGTTGAGTTTAGGAGGAACTAAGAGATTGATTAGCATATCTAATAATGGATTCATCTCAGTTCACAGAGGGGACTCCTTCAAAGTTCCTCTTCTTATAAATACTGGTACAAGAGATGACATTACAAAACTCTATATTAAATCTCATCCAAGAGCTAAGATTTATTTTGGAGTGATGGAGCCAAACCAGCCTTTTGAGGAGGCAGTAATTAAGAAAATGTATACCACAAATAGTCCTGTAAATGAGCAAGGAGATTTAGTGGTTAAATTTAAGCCTTCAGATACAGAGTATCTCTACCCAGG
>CAZTCE010000174.1:0-2940 GCA_964612205.1 uncultured Eubacteriales bacterium
CTATTTATTAATGTTTGCTTTCAAAAAACTTTTCACAATTAAGTTCACCAAAAACATCAGTATCCTTAATTGAATATTTGGCTTTAGAATTAGCTTTTACATTCCAATCACATTTAAACGTTTTTAAAATATTGTTAGCAAGTTCTACAGGTTTTTTTACATCGCTTTGAAAATCTATATTAATATCCTGTCCTTTTATTTCTACAACTGCGTCCGGAGTTTCTCCAACATTTCCAATAACATAGCCGAATTTGCCATCCTTTGCTTTTTTTACATTCAACGCTTGATTACCAGTTGCATAAAGAATTTTATTATCATACGAAGCATAAGTGCCTCTTCCTTTTCCACCATAATTTCCAGAATCATCGGGATAATTAACAATTTTAGATTTAATCTTATGAGTTCTATTACTTTTAAATGTTATTTCATCATTTTGTTCAATTCTTGCTTTTGGTTCATTATTTTTAAACAAAATCATATCTCGCTCTATCTCAGTTGGACCATAGTATTCTCTAAATTCTGTAAATTCTGGTTTTACATTTTCGTCTTTAATATATCTGATTTCCTTTTCTTTAGTTTCAACGTAATTTCCAAAACTTTTCAAATTTCGTGGAAGCTCATCGTTTATATTTTGTCTATCAATTGTATAAATAATTTTACTATTTAGAATTTCTTTTTTTACCTTTTCAGGAGCAAAAGGATTTAATGTTATTCCACCCATTTCAATACGTTTTTTCATTTCATCTTCCGTGAGATATCTCTCTATTGTCTTACGCAAATATGATTTATTACTCTGAAAAAAAATTATCTCTTTCATTTTAGGATCTTTCTCTTTGTTGTTATAATCTTCATCACTGGGATAATACATACGGACATGTTCCAACAGTTCGCCTTTCGCATTCTTTCTTTTTTTAGTTACTTCCACAGAAGCAATCACTTCCCATCTTGTTGGTACACTGATTTTTTTCACAATTGTTTCCAATACATCAGTTGTTTCAAGCTCTTTTACCGTGACCTCTTCGGTTATAAGACATCCCAAACTATCCATATAACTAATACAATTTCCTTTAATTCTTGGGTTAGATTTTGTACCATATTTTATAGCAGCATATTTATCTTTAAAGAATCTAATAAAGCGCGAGCCTTCGTAAACAATAATACTTTCCGCAGGTTTCATTGCTCTATCATATTCTCCCGTTGGTATGTATGAAATATCCAATTCTTTCCCCTCCATTAAAATTCAACTTATACAATAATTTTATCCTTTTAGTTTAATTAAGTCAATGGAAAGAATAATATTTTTACATATCATTTTTCAACCTTTTAATACAAAAAAAGACAAATTTCAAGTATATACATCAAATACACTTAAAAATTTGTCTTTAAAAATTTTCAATTATAAATTATTGAAGTTCAACTGTTGCACCAGCTTCTGTTAAAGCTGCTTTTAATTTTTCAGCGTCTTCTTTAGCAACATTCTCTTTAACTGTCTTAGGAGCTCCGTCAACTAAATCTTTAGCTTCTTTTAATCCTAAACCTGTAGCTTCTCTAACTGCTTTGATAACTGCTATTTTGTTTGCTCCAGCTTCTTTTAATACTACATTAAATTCTGATTTTTCTTCAGCTGCTGCTGCTCCTGCAACTGGTGCTGCAACTACTGCTGCTGCTGCTGCAGATACTCCAAATTTTTCTTCGATAGCTTTAACTAAATCAGCTAATTCTAAAACTGTAAGTTTTTCGATTTCAGCTATAATGTTTTCAATTTTTTCCATTTTAAATTTCTCCTTTAAATTTTATTTCATGACTTATAAGGGCATGATTCCTTCACACTTCGCAAAGTGTAGATGTTTTTAATAAACATCGATTTTCGCTAAGCTCAAATTAAGCATTAGCTCCTTCTTTTTGTTCTCTAACTTGATCAAGCACAACTGCAACATTTCTAATGTTAGCAAGCAATGCTGTAGCAACTTGAGTAAGTAACATTTCTCTTGATGGAAGATTAGCAAGCTTAATAATTTCTTCAGCTTCAATTACTTTTCCATCCATGATTCCGCCTTTGATTTTATAAAAATCAGATGTTTTAGCATAATCATTTAAAATTTTTGCAGGACCTACATAGTCTTCTTTACTGAATACTATAGCTGTTGGTCCTTCCATTTTTTCAGAAATACCTTCGTATTCTGTACCTTTTACTGCGAATTTTAATGTAGAATTTTTAGCAACTAAATATTCTGTATTATCATCTTTTCTAAGTTCAGCTCTTATTTTAGTAACATCATCAACATTAATTCCTCTGTAATCAGCTAAAATAACAAGTTTTGCATTAGCAAATTTTTCTTTTAATGCTTCTACGTCGCTTTGCTTTTTAGCAAGAACTTTTGCGTTTGGCATTATTACACCTCCTTATATTTTTTATAGTTTTAATTTGCAAAAACAAGCTCTATACATATCTACCGAAGTAAGTATGCTAGAGCTTGTAACCCGAACAATTTATTTTACCTCGGTTGGTACATTTTACGCATTATATGCGACCTACTGTCTTTGGCTATTTAACTATATTTTAAGTGAAACACTTGGGCTCATTGTGCTAGAAACTGAGATACTTCTGATGTATTGTCCTTTTGCAGCAGCTGGTTTTGCTTTGATAATAGCAGCAAGTAAAGCTTCATAGTTTTCAGATAATTTTTCTGCTCCAAATGATAACTTACCAATTGGACAATGAATAATATTATTCTTATCTAATCTATATTCGATTTTACCTGACTTAATCTCAGCAACCGCTTTAGTAACATCCATAGTAACTGTTCCTGATTTAGGATTAGGCATTAAACCCTTTGGACCTAAAACTTTACCAAGTCTACCAATGATTCCCATCATATCTGGTGTTGCAACGATTACATCGTAATCAAACCAATTTTCTTTTTCAATTCTTGGAATTAA
>CAZTCE010000175.1:0-2938 GCA_964612205.1 uncultured Eubacteriales bacterium
ATTTTAGTATGTACTATATAGTATACTAATTAGTATGTACTAATAGTAGTACTAGTAGTATACTAATCTTGACAAAACTATATTTTAATGATTATAATCTAAATGAATTTATTAAGTAATTCATTTAAAGTTTTGTCGTTATAGTCAAGCCATGCGACACAACAATAATCGTTTTTGTATGTAGGTTCTATGTCTGCCCAATTCATAGAGCCTTTTTTTATTACTTCAGCAAATTTAAGACCACGACTATGATAATATTTATGTGCGTCTAATTCTGTAACACTATTCGCTAATTCTTTATTTATGTATTTAGTAATATACTTACTTATTGCTTCATGATTTTTAATAGGTTCTAAATCACAAAAACCAAATCTATTAAAATAAGGCAACCAATTATAAACAATATCTCCTTTTACAACTTTATCTGCTAATCCTTTTCCCATACTATCGCCAATTTTAAATTGTTTTAAATGTTCCATAGGTAAACCATATAAAAGACCATGAACATGCCAAGATTTACCGTCTTTATGTAATTCGGGAACTAATAAAAACTTAATATTAGTATTATTAATTCGATTATAATTTCTAATCCATTGAGTAAGTTGTTTATGATACAATTCTAAATCTGTTCTATCTTGTTTATTAGGATTTAATGTACCAGTAAAAAACCAATCCCAAGGATTGCAAAAAGCAAGTTCAAAAATCTTATTCTTAGTTCTTATAATACTTTCTTCTAATTTGCTAGAATTAACAGTGCCACGCACATAAGAAACATCGTCTATTTCAATACCACTATTTTTTAAATAATTCATATTTATTAATTTAATTTTTTTATTATTTCCATATCCATATATTTTAAAAATAGTTTGATTATAATTATATGCTTTATCTTTTAATATAGACATAATAGGTTTAGAATAATTTTTTTGTATATTTCTTTGTTCTTCAGTATTTTCAAGCATTTGAAAGATTTTTCCTCCTTTCTTTTTAAGTTTTAGTACCGTAAAGTGTTAGTTAGTCAAGTAATAGGAAACTGCCTAAAATTAAAATTTATGTAAAATTAAAAATCAATAGCAAGCAATGAAAAAAGTAATACGCATAAGCAACGCACCCTCGAGCACCCTCGCTTCGAGGGTGCGTACTGCTCCATGTGTCATTATTTTTCCGTTTGAATGTCTGAATCTCTTCCGACACCTAATTTATTTAAATCTTTTTCAATATCACTAGTATCCAAATTTTTAGCTTGTCTAATCATAGCCTGTTGTAATAATTCAGTAATTTTAGGCAAATTACTTGCTACGTTATCATTTTTTATTTTTTCTTGAACAGCAATAGAAATATAAGCAGAACGATTAATATTAAGTTTTTTAGCAGCCTCATCAACTTCTTGCAACAATTCTTTTGTCATAGAAAGACTAACTTGCATACTTATTCTCCTTTCACTTTTATTTTTTTTTAAACATTATATAACATTTTTTATACATCGATTTTATAATAACGATATGAAAAGTCAAGCATATTTTGGCAAATTTTATCGATTTTACACACGAACACTTTTGAAGTGTTGTAGTGTGTTATAATACTTTATATTTATTCTGAATTTAAAAGCTAATTTGACATATAATAAAACAAATGTTATAATACAGTTAACTTAAGTTAATGCGTATGTCATTTGTTAACTTACCGAGCTAAACATTAGGGTGTTTAGCTCTTTTTTTATAAAAAAATAGAAGTGTTTAGGGACACTTCTATCTTACCAAAAGTTTTACTCTTCTGGATTTTTGGCTTTTTGTTCTTTTTCTTCAGTATTCTTTAAAAGCTCTTGAACTAAAGCCCAGATTAAATCTGCGTACGTCATTATGTACTTGCCTCCTTTCTCAAGATTTCCTATCAAAAGGATGGTGTAATTATAATACAAAGCAAATAATAAATCAATTTTGAATTTTTAAAAGAAGTGTGGCTACACTTCCAATGCTTGCTATACCGAAGACAAGCAAAAGACAAAAATAAAATATGTTTATAAGACGCAAATATATTTGTTGTTTTTTTGTTGCTAGTGACTGCGTATAAAACTTGAAACGGACAGATATTAGTTTTTTATGTATATAGGGAGACCCTATAACCCCATTCCGAATAAAAATACACGCAATTTATATTTTGTTGCCGAGCATTAATAAAACGCATTAAAATCGTTTAAAATTAATTTTGGTTTGCCTAAGGTATAGTTTCTTTACTTGTATTATAAAATTTAAAATTTACCCTTTTAAAATCTCTTGTAAAGCATAATAGGTTGCTCCGTGAGATACGGACAACCTACTTATTTAATATTTATTAAAAAGTCTTTCAAAGAAGTTTCTGTTTTTTAATTTTTCTAGTTCCTCTTGCATTTTTTTATTTTCTTCTAAAAGATAATTATTTTGTGTTTTTAATTCTGTATTATATTCAATAAAACTTTCATTTCTGCTTTTTTCCTCTAAATACATATTTTCAAATTTTATATTTATTTCTTTGTATTCTTCTAAAGTATTTTTTAATATTGTATTTTCTTGAGCTAATAACAACATTTTAGGGTTCTCTTTTATTTCTTCAATAACTTGTCCACCATAATAATTTTTTAAAACATTATAAGCCTGTTCATTATACAAAAATTTAGTTTTACCATCTTCAATAATTGACTCGGAAAAATTATCTAAATCAAATTTATTTTTTATATAATTCCAACTTCCTTTTTTTATATTAAATATTTTCATTAATTCAAAACTTGTATATGTATTATTGGTATTTCGTTCCAAGTATAACACCACCTTTTAGAATAATTAAAAATAACCGTTAGTATGCTTATTAGTACATCACTAATACATTATTAGTGTACTACTATAATTTTAGATATTTTTATTGATTTAGTATATGTTTCAAGATTTTAGTATGTACTATATAC